>JBJONJ010000552.1:0-15638 GCA_046051905.1 Verrucomicrobiota bacterium | reverse complement strand
CCGCTAGCTCACGGTAGCTAAGCCAGCGGCCGCCGTCGTTCATGTTCCGTTTCCACGACCCCGGATGCACCTCGTAGATGCTCATGGGTGAGTGGTAGAGATCGTTTTGTGGCCGTCGCTGCATCCATTCGCGGTCGGACCACTGATAGCGCTTCAAATCGAAGGTCAGGCTGGCCGTCGCCGAACCATGCTGGCCGTAAACGGCCATGGGATCGCTTTTGACGAGCAAATGGCCGTGCTGGTCATGCAGCTCGAATTTGTAATGCGCGTTCTCCTTCACACCCGGCACGAAAAGCTCCCACACGCCGCTGTCCCCGCGAGGTTGCATCGGATGCGCACGGCCGTCCCAGGAGTTCCAGTCACCGACCACACTCACGTCGCGGGCATTTGGGGCCCAGACGGCAAAGTGGCAGCCTTTGAGACTTAGATGCGCACCCAGAACCTCCCACAGCCGCTGATGAGTGCCTTCACGGAAAAAGTAGATGTCCTGTTCGGAGATGGGCGAAGTCATGGCAAGCCATCCATGAAGCCAACCAACGGGAAATCAATGGAATGACACGTGAAACGCGGTGCCACCGTGGTTGAAATGCGTCCGGGACGGGATAAGGAACAGCCGCCATGCCAACCTACGTTTACGAAACCATCCCACAAATCGAAGGCGAGAAGCCGAAGCGTTTTGAAATTCGCCAAAGCATGAAGGACGCCCCGCTGACACAGCACCCGGATGGCGGCACCCCTATTCGACGCGTACCAATCGGCGGCACTGGTCTGATGGGCGGTTCCAGTGGTGCTCTCGCGCCACGGGGCGGCTCTTGTGGAAGCGGTTGCGGCTGCCATTGAGAGCGTGATCAGGCCACGCGAAGCGTGCGGGCACCTTCGTCGATGAGGTGCCAGAAGTTCTTCGACTTGCTCAGCGCCTCATCCTCGCCGCCGCCGGGCAGGTTGGATCGGTAAAGGAAATCTTGCAGGCTGTTTTTGTGCAGGATGCGGTGTACGCGGACATCGCCATCCACGATGCCAAAATAGATGCGGTGATCTCCGGCCCGGCAGCGATAGAGCCGCTTGCCGCCACGCTCGAGCACCCCGTAGCGTTTTCCTAAAAGCTCATGATCCACATCGGCTGGCTGGATGTTGAGAGCTTCCAGCAGATGGAACTGGGTCTGTGTGGGCAGTTGGGCGAGCTCAGAGGCACTGATGTCGTTGAAGATGATCTGGATCACGCGGCAGGGGTGGGGGCGTGGGTTAAAATTTGCGGATGACAGCTTTTTTGCGGAGCTGTGCCATCCAGTCATCGATGGCCTGTTTCGATTTTTCCTGCTGAATCTTCTTTTGAATGTCTCCGCGTACTTTTTCCATAGAAGGGGCTTCCCCCAGCTTTTTTGCATCACATGCCACGATGATGTAGCTAGTTTCCTTATCGAGGATCTCGCTAATGCCACCATTTTTCAGGGCCATCGCGGTGTTGGCGATCAGGGGGTCTAGCTCGGCTCGCGGCATCCAATCCCAAGCCCCGCCGAACTCGGCGCGACTGTCCTGCGAGTAGGTGCGGGCGCAGGTGGCAAAATCGGCACCTTTGAGCACCTTGGAGCGGATTTCCTCGGCCAGCTTGCGCTGCCTTTCCGGTGAAGAGCCAGCCTCGCCGGTGAATTTGGGAATGGAGATGGTGGAGATTTTAACCTTGTCGCCCACGCGCCATTTATCCACGTTCCTGCGATAGTATTCCTCCACTTCCTTGGGCGGGGGTGGAGGCATGTCACCGGCTTTTTTGGCCAGCATGACGCTGGCGATGATGTTTTTCTCCTGTATTTCTCGGAATTTTTTCAGGCTCATGCCCGCCTTGGCCAGCTCCGTGACGAGCGCGTCTCGGTCGCCCTTGTAAGCCTCGCGCACGAAGTTGTTGATTTGGTCGTCCACATACTGGGGCTTGATCACTCCGCCTATTTTGGCGAACTCGATGAGAATGAGCTCTCGATCGATCAGGGTATCGAGTGCGTTCGCACGCGTCTGCGCGATCTCACGCTTCATGCGTTCTGGATCCGTTCCTCCATACGTTGCCATAAGGATCTGTTCCTGGGCCTTCACCGAGTCACGCACCTCGGATTTGGTGATCACCTTGCCCTGAACGGCGGCGGCGGGGCCGTTGGAGAAGGTTTGCCCCATGCCAGGGCCGCAGATGAGCAGAAGGCTGGACAGACAGGAAACGAGGCGGGAAGAATGCATAATGTCTCCGAACTATGTAGGGCAGCCTGCCAGCGTGGCAAGGCGAAGTTGCCCGCGTCGCTCAGGCGGGGATCACCGCCCGAAGCGCCCCTTGCATCCGGGCTGCATGCCCTTACTATCACGGCCCTTTTTCACCCCCCAACCCTGAACCAGACACCATGAGCACTCCCAAGCACGTCGCCATCGTCGGAGCCACCGGCGCCGTCGGCGTGGAAATGATCCGCTGCCTCGAACAACGCGCCTTTCCGGTCGCCAGCCTCACCCTCCTCGCCTCCGCACGCAGCGCCGGGAAGAAGCTGAAGTTCAAAGGCCAGGACATCACCATCCAGGAGCTCACGCCGGAGTCGTTCCAAGGCATCGACATCGCGCTTTTCAGCGCCGGCGGCGGCATCTCGCGTGATTTTGCCCCGCATGCCGTGAAAGCGGGTGCCGTGGTGGTGGACAACTCCTCCTACTTCCGCCAGGACCCGAACACGCCGCTCGTCGTGCCGGAAATCAACGCCGCGGACGTGAAGGCCCACAAAGGCATCATCGCCAATCCAAACTGCACCACCGCCATCTCCCTGATGGCGCTGTACCCGCTGCATCAGGCCTTCGGAGTGAAGCGCATCTTTGCCTCCAGCTACCAGGCCGTCTCCGGCACCGGTGCGCAGGCCATCGAGGAACTGGCCAACCAATCCCGCGAATGGGCCAGTGAAAACCGCGCTTGGGACGCCGCCAAGCTCGATAGCAAGCCTCACGTCTATCCCCACCAGATCGCCTTCAACGCCATCCCCCATGTGGATAGCTTCCTCGACAGCGGCTACACGAAGGAGGAGATGAAGATGGAGAACGAGGGGCGCAAGATCATGCATCACCCGGACTTCCGCGCCTCCGTGACCTGCGTGCGCATCCCTGTCTTCCGCGCCCACAGCATCGCTATCAGTGCCGAGTTCGAAAAGCCCGTCACTGTCGAAGCTGCGCGCGAGGTGCTGCTCAAGGCCCCCGGCCTTGATGTGCTCGACGATCCCGCGAACAAGCAGTACCCGCTCGCCCTCGACATTGCGGGCCGAGACAACTGCGCCGTGGGCCGCCTCCGCAAGGACTGCGCTCTCGACAACGGCCTGGCCTTCTGGGTCGTCGGCGACCAGCTCCTCAAAGGGGCCGCGCTCAATGCCGTGCAGATTGCAGAGTGCCTGCTGTAACGAATTCCATCCATCCGATGAAGAACTCGAGACCCTCACGGGCTTCGAGTTCTTTCGTTTGAGGCCTGCGGAAGGTGAATTGCAGCACCTTGTCGAAATTCCTTCGCCGGGCGCTCGTTTGTTGCCATCCTCCAACCCTTCGCATGGCATCCTCCTCCGCTCCCTCTTCCTCCGGCCGCAACATGGCACTCACCGCGGCCTTCCTCGGCTGGCTCTTCGATGGTTTTGAAATGGGATTGTTCCCGCTGATTGGCAGTCCAGCGCTGGCGGACTTGTTACAGGTCGAGCCGGGCAATCCGGTGGTGCTCAACTGGTTCAACGTGATCCTTGCCACCTTCCTCGTCGGAGCGGCCACGGGCGGCGTGTTGTTTGGTTGGTTGGGCGATCGCATCGGCCGCGTGCGGGCGATGAGCCTCTCGATCTTCACTTACGCCATCTTCACCGGCCTCTGCGGCCTTGCCACGGAGGCCTGGCACATCGCCGGCCTGCGTTTCGTGGCCTCGCTGGGCATGGGCGGTGAGTGGGCGCTCGGTGTGGCGCTGGTGAACGAGCTGTGGACGAAGGGAAACCGCGCCTTCATAGCCGGGCTCATTGGAGCCGCCGCCAACGTGGGATATCTGCTCGTGGCGTTGCTCAGCCTCTCGCTCGTCAGCTTCATCGCCGAGGTGAAAGACATCTTCATTTCCTGCGGCATGGGCCAGCAGCTCGCTGATTCGTGGTTCTCGAATGGTGGCTGGCGCTTCCTCATGATCACCGGGGCGCTGCCCGCATTGCTGATCTTCCTCATCCAGATCTTTGTGCCTGAAAGTCACAAATGGGAGGAGGAGAAGGCCAGCGGAGCCACCAGCCACTGGAGCAATAGCGATATGATCGGCGTCATGCTCGGCGGCCTCACCGCGCTCGTCATCATCTTCGCTTGGTCGCCGCTCGGCCCGCAGTATGGTGTGAATGGTAGCATGGCCGCGGTGATCACCGTCGTGGGCCTCGGTGTGGTGTTCTGGGGCTATGTCTTTCCGGTGAAAAGCTACCTGCGCCGTGCCGGCATCGCCGGTTCGATGCAAAGCGCGGAGAGCTCCCTCATCATGCGGCACTTGCTCATTGGTGCCAGCCTTGCCGGCGTGGCTCTGCTAGGCACCTGGGGGGCGGCGCAGCAGGCTCCGAAATGGGCCATCGACCTCAACAACGCCACCGGCAAGCTCAGTGCCCATCCGAAGGAGTTCGTCCAGATGGCCACATCCATCGGTGCCATCCTCTTCACCGTGCTCACCCCCATCATCGGCGACCTCCTTGGCCGACGCGTGACCTACACGATCTGCTGCGTGTGTGCCGGTGTCTCAGCTGTCGTGTTTTACCAATTCTGCCACACGATTGACGCCATGTTTTACATCGCCGCGTTTTTCATGGGCGGCCTCACCGCGACCTTCTACGGCTTCTTTCCGCTCTACCTGCCGGAGCTTTTCCCTACCAGCGTGCGCGCCACCGGCCAGGGCTTCTGCTTCAATGTCGGCCGTATCATCGCTGCGGTGGGTGGTTTGCAGATTGCGAATCTTGTGGGCCTCTTCGGCACGGCGGATACGCCCGCCTATGCGAAGGCTGCCAGCGCCTACACGGTCCTCTGCGGCATCTACTTGGTGGGGGTCATCGTGGTGCGTTTCGCTCCCGAGACGAAGGGGCGCGGCCTGTCTTAAGCCCGAAGGTCTGGGGGCATTGCCACAACGAAGGACACGCGAGGTTGTGTGAAAGTTTGCGAATCCTTGAGTGGGTGGGCACCAGCCTCTCGAATCACATGGAAGCACCCGAATTCGACGCTTTTCAGATCGCGGTGTCATTCCCCATTTGGTGTGGAAAGCCCCGTCATCCCCAGCTTCCGGTGGGTTGAGCCAGGATGGTTCGATGTGAAACTAGGCATGCAATCCCTTGGGGATGGTTTCACGATGAACTTACATGTTGACGCGATGAGGGCGGGAAAGCATTACTGGAAGGGTCGCTCCGACTCCCGGGCATGGCCTGCCGCACTACCCATCATTGAACTTTCTGTCTCCTGTCATGCTGAAATCGCTTTTCCTCCCTTCACGTGTTGCCATCGGATGCTGGCTTTTGACCACTTTCTCATTAACGAATGCCATTGATCTCTCAGCGCAGGACATTGGCATCAGGCAAAACCTCGCCAATGCGCCGATCGTGCGCGACGTTCAGGTGGTTTTTAAAGGGACTGCGACCATGGATGCAGACCGTGTGAAGAGCCAGATGGCGACACGAGTAGGTCAGCCTTTCCTCGATGAGACCGTGGAGCGTGACATTCGGACGCTTTACGGAACCGGTGCAGTCGAAAATCTGGACATCCAAGCTCAGAATGTCAGCGGTGGAGTGCGAGTGGTGGTGACGATCGCTGGGCGCGGGGCGATTGGTGACATCCACTTCATGGGCAACACGGTTTTCGATGGCGACAAGCTGCGAAAGGAAATCAAGGTCAAGGTGGGGGATCCTGTGGACGAGATCAAACTTGCTGCGGCGCAGAGTGACATCCGTGAGATGTACGAGAAAAAGGGTTATGCTGATGTATCCGTCAGCTATGAGGGCGCGCCTTCCACCCGCGAAGGATTTACCTCGGTGATTTTCAAGGTTGACGAAGGGGCCCGCGGCCTTATCCACGACATACGTTTTGAAGGCTTGACCTGCGTTAAAGCCGGGGCGGTCAAAGCCAAGCTCAAATCAAAGGAGAAAACATTCTGGAGAATTTGGGGTAAGGCTGGCAAACTCAATAATCAAGACCTACAGGAAGATGTCCGCACCGTCGAGCAAGCGATGCAGGACAAGGGGCATGTGTATGCCAAAGTGGTCGAAGTTCGTCGTGAGCCCGTCAGCGGTAAAGCGGTCGACATCGTGTTCGTGTGTGAGGAGGGCGGCAGGTTTGAAGTCGAGTCGGTGCAGGTTCAGGGGAACACGGTCTTCACCACTGAGGAGCTCATGCCGGGCATCAGCGTCGAGCCTGGCTACCCCTATGCTGGCAGCGAGGTGAAGGCGGATGAGAAGATGATCCAGGAGTACTATGGCTCTCGCGGCTACGCCGACGCCCGCGTGGACACAACCATTCTGAATGCTGGCTCCGGCCGGGTGAAAATCATCTATGGCGTGACGGAAGGGGCAAAGTTTTATGTCAATCGCATCAACATCTCCGGCAACAATGTCACCGAGGACAAGGTCATCCGCCGGGAAATCATCGTTTCCCCTGGTGAGGAGCTAAACACCGTCAAGTTGAACACGAGCCGGACCCGTCTCGAACAGTTGAACTACTTCAGCTCGGTCGATGTTCGCACAAACCCTACCTCGATGCCAGACCGCAAAGACATCGACATCAACGTGGTTGAGCAATCCACTGGTACGGTGAATTTTGGTGCTGGTTTCAGTTCCATTGATAGTCTTTCTGCTTTCGTTGGAGTGACACAGACCAATTTTGATATCAGGGATTGGAGTGACTTCCGTGGAGCGGGACAGCGCTTCAACGCCAATGCTCGCGTGGGGTTGTTGCGCCGTGATTTCAGTGTCACCTGGACGGAGCCTTGGTTTCGCGACCAGCCCCTCGCACTCACGGTGGATCTGTTCTACCGCAACATGTTCTTCATTTCCGACCGCTTTGACCAGACAAACATCGGTGCGTCTGTTGGGCTTCGCAAGCGCATCGGCGACTATGCGTATTGGGAGGGCACTTACACCCTTCAACAAGTCTCCATCGACAATCTGGATTCTCTCGCCACGCAGGAGATCCGGGCTGAGGCCGGCACTTTCATTCAGAGCAAAATCGATGGACGGTGGGTCCATGACACGCGTGACAGCGTCTTCATCACCCGTGCGGGCCACAAGGTCGAGGTGGGTGGTCTGATCTCAGGCCTTGGCGGTGACGCCCAAGTGTATGGCATCAATGCCGCGGGGCAGAAATACTTCAACCTCCCGGGTGATACGATCCTGTCCTTTGAAGGTGCATTTGCATCTGTTGAAAACTGGGGTGGCACGAGTGTGCCCATCTATGAGCGCCTCTTCCTCGGCGGCGCAAACAACCTGCGAGGCTTTAACTTCCGCCAGGCGGGACCAAAAGATGCGATTGGTGAGCCTCTCGGCGGAAAGACATCGATCTATGGCACGGCTGAAGTGAGCTTCCCAGTCATAGAGAAATTCCGTATCGCCGCTTTCTATGATGTGGGGTCGGTGAGCGCCAGCGCATTCGATGTCGGCGGTGACGTGTATTCAGACTATGGCATTGGCGTCCGCCTGTTTCTCCCCATGGGGCCCATCCGCATCGACTATGCTATCCCGCAGCAGGGGGATCAGTTCACGGGTGACTCTGGCCGATTCCAGTTCAACATGGGCTACAAGTTCTAAACCACCGTAGGTCACGAACGTTTTACTTGCCATCAACGCCACTCTCCCCCACATCGCTGAACCCCATGAACTGTCGTACGCTTGCTGTCATTCTTCTCGCCGTCTCCACGGCATTCTCTTCCGCTGCTGATCTTAAGCTGGCGGTGATTGACATGAAGAAGGCTTTTGAGGACTTCCACAAGACCCAGGAGGCTGCCGAGACCTACAAGGGTAACTACAACAAGGCGGCTGGTGAGATGCGCGAGCGCCAGGACGCCTACAAGAAGCTCACCAGCGAAATGCAGCAACTCGACAAGAAGGCACGTGATACCATCCTCACGCCTGACCAGCGGCAGAAGGCCATCGCCGAGCTTAATGAGAAGATGAAGGAGGCGCGTGCGCTTGAGGCTGAGATGCAGGAGTTCGCTGAGCGCCGCATCGGCCAGCTGAAGCAGGAGGACATGAAGATCCGCCAGACGCTTTACGAGGAAATTTCCATTGTCGTTCGTGATCACGCATTGAAGAGCGGCTACGACATGGTCTTTGACAAGACGGGTGTCTCCCTCTCCACGGTGCCGATCCTTATCTTTGTGAAGGAAACCGCCGCAGCGGACATCACCAGCCAGATCATCGTCGAATTGAACAAGAACGCATCGACCCCGGCAACTGCCAAGCCGGCAGACGCACCAGCCCCGGCTGCTGGTGATGCGAAGAAATAACCTTCTGCCCGGACTACGGGCGTCGTTTCCGAGGCACGCCTGCATCCACTGCGGCGTGCCTCGCGCTTTTTGATCATCGGGCTTTCTCCCAACCATTTTCATGAGCACCAACCTCCAGCACCTCAGCGACCTTGTCGGCGGCCAGATTGTCCGCGGAGAGCCTTCGCTGGCCGTTTCCGGCCTCAATTCGATCAGCGAGGCGCAGCCTGGTGAGATCACGTTTCTTGGCAATCCACGTTACCTGCCGTCTTTGAAAACGACACGGGCTTCCGCCGTGCTGATCGCCTCGGACTTCAACGCCTTGTCGGAGATTCCAGAATCTCTCGCCCTCATTGGCGTGGAAAACCCCACTCTGGCATTTTCTAGTGTGATCAGGCATTTTGGCCCCCCGCCAAGGGAGTCTGGCTATGGTGTGGATGCCACGGCTTCTGTCTCTTCAAGGGCCATTTTTGATCCGCAAAAGGTCAGCATCGGCCCCTGCGCCGTGATTGAGGATGATGTGAGAATCGGTGAGGGAACCATCATTCATGCCGGGGCCTTTGTCGGTCATGGGGTTCAGATTGGTGAGAACTGCGTCCTGCACCCAAACGCCACGGTCCGCGAGCGCTGCGTGCTGGGGAGCCATGTTATTCTCCATAGCGGCTGCGTGATCGGTGCGGATGGATTTGGCTATGAGCTCGTCAAAGGCCGTCACCTGAAAATCGATCAGGTGGGCATCGTTCAGCTTGATGACGATGTGGAGGTCGGCGCATGCACCACCATCGACCGTGCCCGCTTTGGCCGCACTTGGATCGGTGAAGGCACGAAGATCGACAACCTCGTGCAAATCGGCCACAACTGCATCATCGGCAAACATTGCATCATCGTCTCGCAGACCGGTATCTCCGGCAGCACGCGTCTCGGAGATTACGTCACCATGGGGGGCCAAGTCGGCGTGGCGGGGCATCTCGAAATCGCCAGCCAGGTCATGCTCTTCGCCAAATCCGGCGTCACCAAGAGCCTCACGGAGCCAGGGGCCTACACGGGCTTTCCCGCCAAGCCACTCCTCGAAGGCCGCCGCATGCTCGCTCTGCCCGCGAAGATTCCCGACATCATCGAACGCGTCCGCGAACTCGAACGGAAGCTCGCAGCCCTCGAAGAAAAAACGAATTCATAACCCCCAAATGCCCACCAACTTCTCCCGCCGTCACATCGGTCCTTCGCTCGCGGAAACGCAGGCCATGCTGCAATCGCTCGGATGTGCCTCGCTCGATGAACTGGTGGGAAAAGTGGTGCCGGAGGGCATTCGTATTCGGGAGGCACTGAATTTGCCCGCGCCGCTCAGCGAGGAGCAGGCTCTGCGTCACCTCAAGCAGCTCATGGGCCGCAACAAGGTCGTGCGCAGCTTCATCGGCCTTGGCTTTCACGACACCTTCACGCCGCCGGTCATTCAGCGGAACATCTTTGAGAATCCCGGCTGGTACACCGCCTACACGCCGTATCAGGCGGAGATCGCGCAGGGTCGACTTGAAGCCCTGCTGAACTTCCAGACGATGATCTGTGATCTCACCGGCCTCGATGTCTCGAATGCCTCGCTGCTTGATGAAGGCACCGCTTGTGCTGAAGCGTTAGGATTGGCCGTGGCGCATGTGGCGGGTGCTTCGCGTGTGATCGTTTCTGACAAATGCCACCCGCATGCCATCGAGGTCGTGAAGACTCGCATGGAGGCGCTCGGCATCCGAGTCGAGGTCGCGGATGTGCTCGCGTGGAAACACGATGGAGCGAAAGGCCTCGCTGCCGTCCTCGCGCAGTATCCAGATACCACTGGCGTGCTTCATGACTACGCGGATCTCGCTCGCGAGACGCATGAGGCAGGCGCGTTGTTCGTCGTCAGTGCTGATTTGCTCGCTTTGACCGTGCTGCGCCCGCCGGGCGAGTTTGGCGCCGACATCTGCGTGGGCAACAGCCAGCGCTTTGGTGTGCCGCTCGGCTTTGGCGGACCTCACGCGGCCTTCATGGCTGTCAAAGATGCTCTCAAACGCAAAATGCCCGGCAGACTTGTCGGCGTCTCCAAAGATGCGGCAGGCCGTCCTGCGTATCGGTTGAGCCTTCAAACCCGTGAGCAGCACATCCGCCGCGAAAAGGCCACGAGCAACATCTGCACCGCGCAGGTCCTCCTCGCCGTCATGGCTTCGATGTATGCTGTCTATCACGGCCCCGAGGGACTCAAAAAGATCGCCCAGCGTGTTCACGGGGCTGCCGTGTGGCTCGCTGGCGAACTCATGCAAGGCGGCTGCGATGTCGTGAGCGATGATTTCTTCGACACCATCACCGTCCGTGTGCGCAGCGCCGATGACGTGCTGAAGAGCGCCCTGCTTTTCGGCATCAACCTCCGCAAAATCGACGCTCGCACCGTCAGTGTGGCGCTCGATGAACGTGTCCGTGAGGAGGATCTGCTCCACCTTCTCACCGCCTTCGGCATTTCAAAGCCCAAGCAGGCTCCAGTGCTCGATGACGACCATGCGCTGAACTGCTCCGCCTTGCATCACCGCAGCGGAGCCATCCTCACGCATCCCGTTTTCAATTCGTATCACTCCGAGACCGAGATGATGCGCTACCTGCACCGTCTTGAAGCGAAGGATGTGGCTCTGAATCGCAGCATGATCCCGCTCGGCTCCTGCACGATGAAGCTGAATGCCGCCGCGGAGATGATGCCGCTGAGCTGGCCGGAGGTGAACAACCTCCATCCCTACGCTCCCGCTGATCAGACCGAAGGCTACCGCACCATGTTTGCCGAGCTCGAGACCTGGCTGGCTGAATGCACCGGCTTCGACGCCGTCTCGCTCCAGCCGAATGCCGGCTCGCAGGGCGAATACGCTGGCCTGCTCGCCATCAAGCGCTTCCATGAAGCGCATGGCGATCACCACCGCGATGTCTGCCTCATCCCCACCTCTGCGCATGGCACGAATCCCGCCAGCGCCGTCATGTGCGGCTTCAAGGTCGTCGCCGTGACTTGCGACGATCACGGCAATATCTCCGTCGAAGATTTGATGGCCAAAATCGCGGCCAATGAAGGCAAAGTGGCCGCATTGATGGTCACCTATCCTTCCACACACGGCGTGTTCGAGGAGTCCATCATCGAAATCTGCCGCCTCACGCACGATGCCGGCGGACAGGTTTACATGGATGGGGCGAACATGAATGCGCAGGTCGGCCTCACCTCGCCTGGACGCATCGGTGCTGATGTCTGCCACCTCAATTTGCACAAGACCTTCTGCATCCCGCATGGCGGCGGCGGCCCAGGCGTGGGCCCCATCGGCGTCGGAGCCCATCTGCGCCCGCATTTGCCCGGCCATCATACCTGGACGGATCTCACGAAGGGGGCCGTCTGCTCTGCACCGTGGGGCAGCGCCAGCATCTGCACCATTTCGTGGATGTACCTCGCCATGATGGGGCCGCGCGTCGTCGAGGCCACCAAGCTCGCCATTCTCAACGCCAACTACATCGCCAAAAAACTCCAGTCGAGCTTCCCCACGCTCTACAAAGGCCGCGAAGGCTTCGTGGCGCACGAGTGCATCATCGACCTTCGTCACTTCAAGAAGGTCACCGTCGAGGACGTGGCGAAGCGTCTCATGGACTTCGGTTACCATGCTCCCACCATGAGCTGGCCCGTCGGCGGCACGCTCATGATCGAGCCGACAGAAAGCGAGAGTAAAGCCGAGCTCGACCGCTTCTGCGAAGCCCTCGAATCCATCCACGCCGAGATCGCCGCCATCGAAGACGGTCGTCTCGATGCCGCTGACAATGCTCTGAAGCATGCTCCGCACACCGCCGAGGCCGTTGTGACCAGTGGTTGGACCCACGCCTACACCCGCGAGCATGCTGCCTTCCCGCTCGCCTGGGTCAAAGACTCCAAATATTGGCCGCCCGTCTCCCGTATCGATAACGTCCACGGCGACCGCCACCTCATCTGCTCCTGCATCAGCGTCGAGGAAGCTGCTGCCTGATCCAATCTTCACCCAACCAACCCACCACCATGTCTCAAACAGTCGCCTTTGTCGGAGTCGGAAAAATGGGGGCCAACATGGCCCGTCGCCTCAAGGAATGCGGATACAGCGTCACCGCCGTGCTCGATGTGAATGCTCCAGCCGCTGCAGAACTCGCTGCCGAGCTAGGGTGCAAAGCCTGCACGAAGCTGGCCGATGTCACCGCTGCTGCCGATGTCATTTTCACCGTCATCACGAATGATGCCGCGATGCGGTCCATCTACTTCGGGGCAGGGGATAACCTCCTCACCGGAGCCGCTGGCAAGATCTTCATCAACTGCGCCACGCTCTCCCCCGCCATGTTCCGCGAGGTTTACGAAGCTGCGAAGAAAGCTGGTGCCGACAGCCTGGAGGCTTGCATGGCCTCCAGCATCAGCCATGCCCGCGAGGGCAAGCTCTACCTCATGCTCGGCGGCGACGAATCTGTTTACGAGAAGGTGAAGGCCATGATCGAGCAGATGAGCGTGAACCGCCGCTTCATCGGCGGCCCCGGCAGCGCCGCGGAGGTCAAAGCCCTCGTGAACATGGTGATGAACATCAACACCGCCGGTCTCGCGGAAGGTCTCGGCCTCGCTGCGGCTCTCGGCCATGATTTGAACCTCATTCGCGAGGTCTTCAGCCAGACCGGCGCGAACTCCCGCGTGCTCGAAACGGATTCTGCTGACATGGTGGTCCGCGAGCACGATTGCTGGTTCTCCGCCGAGCATGCGGCGAAGGACAGCGGCATCGCCGCTGGAGTCGCTGAAAGCGTCGGTCTCAATCTCCCCCTCAATGCGGCCACGAAGGCCCAATACGACAAGATGGTCTCCCTCGGTCTCGGTGGCCTCGACAAGAGCGGCATCGCCGAGCTGACCTTTAAGGGGCGGCATGCTTGAGGCACCACTCCATCGCCTGGATCGTGTCTTCATGGCTGGTGGAGTGAGCGCCGTTCTCGCGATGGAGGCTCAGCACCCTGCTGAGTCTCTTTGCGAGGCGTAAAGTGCTTGCTGGCGGGACGACAGTGTCCTTGCCACCGGTGGTGAGGGCGACGGGCATGGTGAGGTGCTCGGCGTGGAGTTCTGGGCTGCGTTTGTGGCGTTCGTCAGCGCTGCCATAAGAAGTGTCGATAGCGTCTTTAAAGCCGGCATACTCGACGAGGTTAGCGGTGGGATTCAGGGCGCAGACACCGGCGATGAGTTCGGGATGCAAGGTGGCAAAGATGAGCGCTGAGGTGCCGCCCATGGAGCCGCCAGCTATGAAGACGCGATTCACGTGATGCCGCTTCTTTGCTTCGGTGATGACTTGATGCACATCCACCTCCGCCTTTGGTCCCATCCACGAGGTTTTGGCGCGGTAATCGGGCGAAATGAAGATCAAACCATGCCTCGCGGCGACATCGCGCAAGCCGCGGCACTCGCCGCGCATGTCGTTGATGAACTGCCAGCGATCCGAACCATGGCCGTGAAGCGCGATGAGCATGTCATGCGGCTTTTGCGGCTCAAAACCGGTCGGAAGGCGTTCGACGTAGCGTTGCTCGGTTTGGTCGATTTGAGACGTAAAGACGATGTCCTGCGGATTCGCGGTTTTTTGAGCCCAAAGCCATTTTTCGAGCGAATCCGGCGGCGCGATGACGCTGAGGTCCTGCGCCTTCACGAGGCGGCTGGCGAGCTTGTCAGCATCGGGCGGCAAGGCCACGACGACATCCCATTCCTGCGGCCCGAAGCTGAGCGACCAGTTCATGATCCACGCGTAGTGCTTGTGGAAGGTCTGTGGTGTCTTTTCGGTGAGTTGGCCGGGCACCGCGATGACGACGAGGTCCGGCTTCATCGCGCGGACGGCCTTCGCAGCATTTTCGAGTTCGGCGAGCGATTTGCCCGCGGTGGGCCAGGGCTTCACGGTAATCTGCGCCTCGGGATGCAGCTTCTTCAACGCGGTGCCGATGTGGTGATCATAAGGCGGCATGGCGAGCACAGTGACTGGCTTGCCTTCACCGAGTAGTTTGACGGTGTGTGCGAGCGGATTCGGCGGTGGCGGCTCATCGCGCAGCGAAACTTCCTGACCGGTGATGGTCTTCGCCATGGTTTCGGCGAAGAGCTTGTGGCCATCCATGTTCGGGTGGATGGCGTCGCTGAGCAGCAGGTTCCATTCGAGCGTGTCTTTGGCCCGCAAGGCCTCGAAAGCCGCGAAGCAGTCCGCAACGCCAAGCGACTCGGCTTTCGCGAGATCACGAATGGCCTGTGAATACTCGGCGAGCTTCGCCACGGGCCGCTGCGGCGAATCGACGATGCTGTTCTGCGTGCAAAGCACGACCTCCGCGCCCGCATCGCGGCAGCGTTGGATGATCTGCCGCATGTTCGTGACGAAATCGGCCACGGGCACGCGCACGAGGTCGTTCATGCCGAACATGATCGTCACCAGATGCGGCTTGTGGGCCAGAACATCGCGCTCCAGCCTCGCGAGGCCGCCTTGGCTCGTGTCGCCACTGATGCCGGCGTTGCGCACGACGACTTTGGCCTTCGGATGGAGCTTCTGCAGCGCGATTTGAAGCATCTCTGGATACGCCCGCTTGCCGCCGCTGTGGTAATAGACGCCCGTGATGCTGTCGCCGATGCAGACGATGCGCACGGGCTCCTTGGCGTTGGCGAGAAGCTGGCGGGTGACGGATGTGGCCAAGGTTGACGCCAGGAGGGAAAACCAAGCTCCCAAGGCCAGTCCCACCGCGCTGGCGAGCTGGGGTTTGAATGAAAATCGCCCGGACATGAGGAGGTGGTTACGCATCCCAGATGGGGCATCTACCATCGTGATGTCCTGGTCCCTCATACGCGCCGAGCCTCGCGGTCGAGGGCGCGCATGGAAGCGGCGTTTTGAAAGTGGGTGATGGCTACGGCAAGCGCGTCCGCGGCATCCGGTGGCGGGGTTTCGCGCAGGTGGAGCAGGGAGCGGATCATGAAGGCCACCTGGTCCTTCTGCGCCCCGCCGCGGCCGACGGCGGCTTGCTTGATCTCACGCGGCGCATACTCGTAGATGGGCAGACCGTGCTCCGCGGCGGCGATGAGTGCCGCGCCTCGTGCGGTGCCGAGCACGATGGCGGTCTTGAAGCTCTGCACAAAGATGGTGGACTCGATGGCGCAGACTGTGGGGGCGTGCTGGCGGAT
>JBJONJ010000551.1:0-2979 GCA_046051905.1 Verrucomicrobiota bacterium | reverse complement strand
CATTTTGAGGCTCGAATCGGTGGCTCTGCTGCTGCTGTTGTTTGCCGCGTGGGCCGCATGGCGCATCAGCCGGCGGAATGCGCATGCAGCCTGCCTGACGAGCGTGCGTGACGGAGCCTTGCTTTGGCTGCTGAGCTTTCTCCAGCCGGTGGTGCGGGAGTTTGCGCGGTTGTGGGGCATGCTTGTCGAAGGGGCGCGTCCCACCTGGCGACCTCACTTGCCGGACATCTTGCCGCCTTTGAAGCCCGGCAAGATTTCACTCCCGCTTACGACGTTGTCGTTTTGGAGCGAGGACGGTCGTGACCGGCATCATCTGCTCTCGGCGCTGCGTGTGGTGTTGGCGGAAGAGCGTCGCGTGTATCGCGAGGATGATGGCTGGCGGTGGTTTGATTTTGAGCTGGCTCCGCACAGTGATCTCTCGCGGGCTTTCATGACCGTCACCGAGTATCACGGGCATGACCGCTGCCTCACGCGGGTGCGTTGCATGTTGCGGGTGCGTCGCGGGCTGGTGTGGAATCTCGCGCTGTGGCTTGGCTTTGCCGGCCTCCTGGCCATGCTGCCGATGCCCATCGGACTTTTGGGCGTGATCGGGGCAGGTGGTACGCTCATCGGCATTCCACTGGCGCTTCGATTCATCCGCCGTGATCTCGTGTCGATGCTGAACGAGGCCGCCGCAAAAGCCGGGATGCCAGAATCCACAAAACGACCGGCGTGATGGCACTCAAAGCGATGGCCCATCCGGGTTCGCTTTGGCCTAGATGACCGATGGCGGCAAAGGCGAAGCCTAGAGGAATGCTGCCACAGGCCAGCGCAGGCAAAAACACCCGCCAGCGCATGCGGGCGATGCCTGCGAGGCACGCCACGCCCTCCGGCAGCACCGGCGTCCATCGCGAAAGCGCAACGAGCCATCCGCCATGGCGCTCAAACAATGCTTCGGCCTTTTGCAGACCTTTCTCACCGGCGATCCACGCCGCCGCGCCGCGTCCCAACCATCGGCACGCCGAATAGGCGACGATGCCGGAAAGCATCGAGCCACAGGCACACACGATGCCACCGATGAGCCAGCCATACACCCAGCCGATGGCAGACATGACAACGGTGGACGGCACTGGCAGCACGATGTCACTCACGAGTAGCAGCACACCACCGGCCCAGGCCCAGATGCCAAAGCCTTCCATCCACTGGCGAGCACCCTCAAGGCTCAGCGCCGCGTCGAAGTGCCCGCCCCAGATCAAAAAGGGGATCAGGATGGCTCCGAGTAGAACCACGATGAGAAGCATTAACGAACCACACGGCGCAGGCATCCGGCATACCAACACGTCGCGAGGTCGGTTGCAAGACATGTCATGCCACGCATGCTTTCTCATGCCGCCCGAGCCCACCGACTTCTCCCGCCTCTTCAATCAAGGCGAGGCCGTGCTATGGTTCATCATCGCGATCACCTTGCTTGTGCGACCGGTGCCGAAACTCGCCAAGACGGTGTGGCGATGGCTGCTGCCGTGGTGCTTTGTCGTTTTCGGCGCCTCCGATGTCATCGAGGCCCAAACAGGAGCCTGGTGGCATCCGTGGTGGCTCTTCGTGATGAAGACGCTGTGTGTGCTGGGGTTTCTCGGTGCCTTTTGGACGGCGAGGAAGCGCTGAGATCAAACCGAACGCGGCAGCGGTCCCGTGGGCGAGAGCTTCACGTTGCTCGCGGGCAGTTTCGCACCTGCCTTGATCCAGTCGCGGAGGGTCTGCTGATCCTTCTTTGAGATGGCGTGGCCGCTGGGAGGCATGGCTCCGGGGATTTCATCAGGGAAGGTGACCACTTGGAAAAAGCGACTGGCCTCCGGTTTGCCAGGAACGATCCAGCTCGTGCCGATGAGCTTCGCGATGGCCTGCGTGTCATTGATCGGCGGCATGGTGGAGAGACGGTTGTCGCCGTGGCAGTGGACGCAGTTCGTTTCGAGCACGCTGCGCACGGGAGCGAAAGCGACGACATCGGCCTCGCTGACGGGTTTTTGGGCGCAGGAGGCGAGGAGAAGGAGAGGAAGGAATCGCTTCATGTGCACACTAGACGGCAGATACCGGTTTGAGACAAGCGTTGACAACAACCGGGGCGGTTCCTAGACTCGAAATCAATTCCAAGGAAACAGCGGCATCGGGCGGCTGGTTTGGAAGATCAACACCACTGGCATGAGGAACTTTGATTCAGACGAAGAACGGCGACCGCACAACCCGCCCCTGCACTCAGAAAAGATCGTCACCGATCGGAAGATTTTCTTCCTCGATCTCAAGGAGAACGACCGTGGCCGGTTCATCAAGATCACCGAGGACGTGCGCGGTCGCCGCGACACGATCATCCTCCCCATCGAGGCCGCCCAAGAGTTCATGGATGCCATGATGCGTGCCCTGGACGTGGCCAACGGCGGTGATGGCACGGTGGAGGACTGAGAAAGTGGAACAGGAGGGCATCGTGTTCAGATGGGACCAGTGCAGGTTGAAAACCTGAGCCACTTTCCTGTCTTGACCATATCCATGCCCTCCGTCAGCATCGGCGGCCATGAAATCTAGCCTGATCGCCTTCGCCCTTGCCTTGCTCACCTCCGCTGCCGGAGCGGGTGACAACTATCTCGTCTATTTCGGCACGAACACGAATGCCAAGAACGGCAGCAAAGGCATCTATGTGGCCCGTTTCAACACGGCAACTGGTGCGCTCACCAAGCCAGAGCTGGCTGCTGAAGCGGGCAATCCCGGCTTCCTCTCGATTCATCCTTCGAAAAAGTATCTCTACGCCATCGGCGATGTGACAGGGCCGGATGGCAAGAAGGGTGGCGGCATCAGTTCCTTCACCATCGATGCCTCGACCGGCAAACTGACGCTCATCAATCAACAGAGCGCCATCGGCAGCGGCCCCTGCCATGTGAATGTGGATGCCACGGGCAAGATGGCCGCTTTGGCGAACTACGGCAGCGGCAGCGTGGCCTCGTATGCCATCGG
>JBJONJ010000550.1:0-4042 GCA_046051905.1 Verrucomicrobiota bacterium | reverse complement strand
GAGCACCATGCCCTCGTATTCCTCGCGGGTGGTGTTGCCCGTCGGCGTGGGAAGCTGCTCCGTGGTCAGCGGCGCGAAGGCCTGCAACGGCTTCGCGGCGAGCGGACGCTCGAGCTTGCTCATCACATCCAAAATCTGCGCCTTGGCCCATTCGTAGGCCGTTTCGAGGTTCGCGTGCTCATCGGTGTGCACGTTGGCGATGATCGACAGGCGACGCGTGCGATGGTCAAAGACCAAAACGGTGTCCGTGACCATGAAAACCATGTCCGGCAGGCCGAGTTCGTCTTTCGGCGGCGCTGGTAGCGTCGGCTCAAAGAAGCGCACCATGTCGTAGGCCAGGTAACCGACTGCGCCGCCATGGAAAACCGGCAGCGCCGGCGAATCGTGCGGGCGGAAGGGCTTCATCAGCGCTTCGAGTTCGGTCAGAGGATCGCTTTTCGTGGTGAACGAACGTTTCTGGCCGCGCTCCTCGATTTCGATCTCCTTGCCGCGGGCGGTGAAAATGATGCGCGGTGAACTTCCGAGCAACGAATAGCGTCCCGAATGCTGCGTGAGCTCCGCGGACTCCAACAGGAAGGCACAGCGGCCATCGTGGATCTTTTGGAAGGCCGAGAGCGGCGTTTCGTAATCGGCGGTCAGTTCGGCGACGACTGGCACAAGGCTGCCCTTTTCCGCGAGTGACAGGAAGGTGGAAAAATCGGGCTGAAGATGGAGCTGGGGCATGAGCGGGCGGATTCTGCACGCGAAATGAGAAACTGGCAATGGCGCAAGCAGGCACCGGAGTGCTGTCGGCCAGGTTTATGACCTGGCCATATCGCCACCTCAAAGGGGCGGCCTACATCACGCGAGGTGCTTGCCGAGCATGAAGTCGAGGTTTCGCTCCACGATCTCGCCCATGCTCTGGCAGGAGTCGAACAGGTGCGTCTGATGATAGTCACCCAGTTCGGCACGGAGCTGCACCACCTTCTCGAAAGGCTCCACCGCGTTCGTTTTCATGCAGTTGATCAGCGCCGAGATGCGCTGATGCTCGGAGAGGTAGCGGCGGGAGATCAGGCTGCGCTCCTCCTCCTGATACTGCTTCATGGTGGGGAAGTTCAGGCAGGCGGAGCAGAGCTGGACGATGGGATTGTTCTCCTTGAAGAACTGCGGCAGGTAGAGGCTCTTCCGCCCCTCGTAGCTCTGCTGGTCGAAGTCGATCGCCCGCACGCGATACTGCACCTCCTCAAAGTCGGGCGTCATATCAATGACGTAGTTGTAGCTGCGCATGTCCCCCAACAGGCGGATGAAACAGCGCTCGCTGAACTTCACGAACTCCTTCGCGATGCGCACACGGTTCAAATCCGGTCGGTGCATGTAGTCCCGCATGAAAACATCCCCCGGAATGCCCGCGATGTGCTCCTCCACCAGCGTGCCGCCGCGGTGCATGAGGTAGTTGATGCGGTTCGGCGAGAGCAGGTGCTCCAGCTCGAGGCCATACACACGCGAGGCATCGGCCGTCTTGACGTAAAAGTGGTCGTAGTTGTCGTTGTATTGATTCACCACCCGCACGCGGAAGGGGCGGGAGTTGCCGAACTCGCAGTAGTCCACGCGCTCGACAAACAGATGCGGCACCGCGTGGTAGTCGCCGGTGCGCAGGAGCGAGTAGATGCTCGTCAGCTTCGGATAAATCTCCTGCTGCACCTCGCGGGGGTAGAGCACGCTGCTCCAGTAGGTCGCGTTTCCTTCTTTGTCATAGAGCGGGTAGCTCTCGGAGAAGTTCCGCAGGTCATTGTAGGTCGTCGGCAGGGCATCGCAGCGGCCAAACTGGTCGAGATACTCGATCAACTCGTCGGTGACGGTGATGAAGTTCTTCCGGCGGGTGATTTCGATCATGAGGGATGGCGAAACAGCAGGTCCGATGCCCTTCGGCGGCCTTTTTGCTACTCGATGAGGTAAAGAATGCGCCCGCAGGAATCGCAGTGCGTGAGCCCCGCGGCCTGTTTGAGGGACTGGATGGTGCTGCTGACCACTTTCACATGGCAGCCGCGGCAGACACCGGCTTCCACCGCCACGACCGCATCACCCTTTTTATTGAAGATGCGAGTGTAAAGATCGAGCGCATCGGGATCGACCGGTTCGGCTAGTTTCTTCCGATCCACCTGCAAATCCGCCACGCGGGCCTGGATGCCCGCCGCACGCTCGTCGAGCGCCTTCAGCTCCACATCCACGCGGGCCTGCGTCTCCGCCAGTTTGCCCTGAGCCACCTTCAGCGCCGCCTTCGCGGCTTCAAGGGCCTCCATTTGCTCCAGTTCGGTGTCTTCGAGAGCAGAGACATCGGTTTGGTAGCGTTTGATCTCCGTCCCGAGGGCGGTGAACTCATCATTCTTCCTCGTCTCGAACTGCTGGTCCTGGAGTCGCTTGATGCTGGTTTTGCGCGTCTGGATGTCGAGCTCGATGCTTTTGATCTTCACTTCGATCTCCTTCATTGTCTGCGTGGCCTTTTCGACCGCGCTTTGATCGCCTGCGAGCTGCGTTTTCGCCCGCGTTTGCTGGAGCGGAATGTCTTTGAGTTCTTTTTGGAACTTCAGGAGGCGCTGGTCGCGTTCCTGGACTTGGAGGAGTTGGGTGAGCACTTCGAGCATGTAGCCGCCATCTTGGCGGGAGCAGGCCCAAGTTCCAAGTTTAAAGTTCCAAGATTCAAATCGAAGGTTCTCCCTCAATTCTTCGAGGTGTCCACCGGCAGCGTCGCCGGCAGCGAAAATCTCGCCACGTCCACCGGGCCGCTATAGCCAGGAATGATGGCCACGAGGCCTTTGTTCACGCTTTCAAAGTGGAAGAACAACACCGCCCGCCCTTCCACCGACCCGCTTCCATGATGAAAACCATGCCCGTGCATGCGGAAGACCCGGGCCGGCTGGAAGGGATGCGGCTGGCCAGCAGCCCCTTTGATGACTTGGCGAATCACCGCGTAAAGCATCGGCGTCTGCACGACATCACCACCCATGACAAAATCCGCGTCCCCGGCGAACTCCTCCAAAAAGTAGTGCAGCGCCTTTTCATAATCGCTGGGATGCTGGAGACGCTCCAGCAGCACGGCGAGGTGATGGGACAGGTCTTTGGAGGCGTTGTTCATGGCTTCGTGACAGTGCTGTGGAGCGTGCCTTTGGCGAGGCGGGTGACGATTTTCTCGCCTGCGATGGCTTGCTCGGGATCGGTGAGCACACGGCCATCGGCGGTGGTGGTGTAGGAAAAGCCGCGTGAAAGCACGGAGTCAGGCCCGAGATGGCGCATCACCTCGTCTCGCGATTCAAGACGGTCGGCGAGGCGGTCGAGGCGATGCTTCGCGGCTTGCTTCAACGCCAACGCCGCAGCCTGCACGCGGTGCGCCACCTCCACGATCTGCACACGAGGGTGCCTGGCGGTGAGAATTTGCTGCTTCGCGGCGAGATCATCCTGGAGACCGCGGAGATGCTCGCGCATGGCATCGCGCAGGCGGGACTCGGCATCGTCGATGCCTTGCTCGGCCTCAAGCAGCAAACGCTCCGGCTCGCGATGCAGCGGGCCTTTCTCGGTGAGATCGAGCACACGCTGATGATGCTCCAAAACGGTCAGCGTGCGGTTTTGCAGCGTGCGTGCGGCGTTTTCGAGCGTTCGACGAAGCTCCGCCGCATCCGGTGCCAGTAATTCTGCCGCCGCGCTCGGGGTGGGAGCCCGCAAATCGGCCACAAAGTCTGAAATGGTGAAGTCGATCTCATGGCCGACAGCGGAAATCACCGGGATGTCCATGGCCGCGATCTGCCGGGCGAGGACTTCTTCATTGAAGCACCACAAGTCCTCCAAACTGCCGCCACCGCGACCGACCACGATGGTATCCGGCACCGGCAGGCCAAAGTCCTCCGCTCGATTCAGCACCTGGAGGGCACGCACGATCTCCATCTCCGCGCCGCTGCCCTGCACCCGCACGGGGAAAACGAGGATGCGCAGCCAAGGCGCACGACGGGTGAGGATGTTCAGCATGTCCTGGATGGCCGCGCCGGTCGGCGATGTCACGAGGGCCACGATC
>JBJONJ010000549.1:0-11518 GCA_046051905.1 Verrucomicrobiota bacterium | reverse complement strand
TTTACCAATCCGTCACCGCGCCATCGGGGCTGAATTCACGCAGCACGATCTCCTGCTGGCGACCACCACTCAGACTCCTGATGTCGGTCAAATGATGAGGGGTAGAATGATGTTATGAATTCCTCTGCTCCCCATCATTTTACCCTCCATTATTTTACCAATCCGTCACCGCGCCATCGGGGCTGAATTCACGCAGCACGATCTCCTGCTGGCGACCACCACTCAGACTCCTGATGTCGGTAAAATGATGAGGGGTAGAATGATGCTATGAATTCCTCTGCCCCCATCATTTTACCCTCCATTATTTTACCAATCCGTCACCGCGCCATCGGGGCTGAATTCACGCAGCACGATCTCCTGCTGGAAAGGATGCTTCTTAACCTCCGCCTCGTTGATAGTGATGCCGAGGCCGGGTTTCGTGTTTGGGCGGACGATGCGGCCTTGGGTTTCGATGGTGAAGCCTTCCTCGACCACGTCCTGACGCCACGGCACGTCGTTGTGCACGGTTTCGCAGATGATGTAGCTCGGCTGGCTGAAACCGAACTCCAGCGATGCGGCGGTGCTGACGGGACCTTGCGGATTGTGCGGTGCCAAAGCGATGCGATGGGCCTCGGCGAGCGCGGCGATGCGTTTCGCGGCGCTGAGGCCACCGCAGTGGGTGATGTCGAGCTGGCAGATCTCGACCGCCCGCTTCTCGAACATGTCTTTGAAGGCCTCCAGGTTCGTCACACGCTCGCCGCTGGCCACGGGCGTGGTGAGGGCGGCGTTGATCTTCGCTAGGCCATCGACGGCCTCCGGCCAGCAGGGTTCCTCGAAGAAGTAGAGGCCGAAATCATCGAGCGCCTTGCCAAACTTCAGCCCCATGGCCGGTGAGGGCCGCGCATGGCAATCGACCATGATGTCGATGTCCGGCCCTACCGCGTCGCGCATCGCGGCGACGGCGGCAACGGCGGCGCGGACAGGTTTCATGCCTTCAATGGGCATCGTGCTCGGCACGGCCATGCTTTTAAAGGCCGTGTAACCATCCGCCACAGCCTGCTGCGCTAGTTCGGCGAAGCGTTTGGCGTTGTCGGCAGGCGTTTGATAAAAATCTTCCATCTTCCCGCCGCCGAGATGGCAGTAAGTGCGCACCCAATCCCGCACCGGCCCACCAAACACCTTCGAGAGCGGCATGTTCGCCACCTTGCCCACGATGTCCCACAGGGCGAGATCAATGCCCGCGATGGCCGTGGCCCGCACGATGCCATGCCCATGCCAGAAGTGCTGCCGATACATCACCTGCCACAGGTATTCCACCCGCGTCGGGTCCTCGCCGATGAGCAGGTGCGACATGTCCTCGATCGCCCCCACAATGCTCCGCGTGTGCCACTCCAGAGTCGCCTCCCCCCAGCCGATGAGTCCGGGCTGATCCGTGACGACTTTAACAAACACCCAGTTTCGCATCCGGGCATGGCAGACGAGCGTTTCGATGGCGGTGATTTTCATGAGGCGTGAGTTCTAAACGCGGTTCCCCGCCCGCTCTCGTTCAAAGTGGCGGCAAATCGTGCGCGACACGCTCATGAGAAGGCTTGACCGCCGCGGGGCGATGTGGAGGATGGAGGCGCTTTATGAAAAAGACCTCGCTTCTGTTGTTCGCGATGCTTGGCGGTGCCTCGATGATGCCCGCGGCGGAGCCGTCGAAACCCGAGACGAAGAAGGAGGAGGCCGCCGGGACGGCCCAGGCAAAGGAGATCGTGCTGTTCGACGGCAAATCGCTCGATGACTGGGAGAGCGTGGACATCGGCGCCAGCGGCACGGTGGAGCTGGAAGGCGGCCTGATGATCATCAACCAAGGGGACAGCGTGAGCGGCGCGGTGTACAAGAAGGCCGCCTCGCTGCCGGTGACGAACTACGAGATCTCGCTCGATGCCAAGCGCCTCGAAGGGGTGGATTTCTTCTGCGGCCTGACGTTTCCCGTGGGCAGCGTGAAGACCTGCGCCACGCTGGTGTGCGGCGGCTGGGGCGGCGCGGTGACTGGCATCTCCAGCATCGACGGTCTCGACGCGAGCGAGAACGGCACGAGCAACTTCGTGCGCTACGAGGACAACAAGTGGTATGCCGTGAAGGTGCGTGTGACCCCGGAAAACCTCAGCGTGTGGATCGACGGGAAGCATCTCATCGACCAGGATCTGAAGGACAAGAAGATCGGCGTGCGCCCCGGGCCCATCGAGAGCTACCTGCCGCTGTCGTTCACGACGTTCGCGACCACGGCGGCGATCCGGAATGTGAAGCTCAAGATGCTTGAGGAGCCGAAGAAGACTCCATGAGGCTCCCCGGCCTCGTTGGTTCGCTCGCCTGCGTTTGCCTGATCTCCTGCGGCGGCGCGGGATCGCGTCGTGATGGCTCGCCGGAGGCTCTTTCACCACGGGTGAAGCGTGATCTGGCCGGCGAACTGGAAACGATGGCGGCGGGATGGGACGGCATGCATCGCGGCAAGGCGCGGGACCGCCGGCTGGCCGAGGAGCAGTATGAGGAGGCGCTGACCGGCTTTCTCAAAACGTGGACGAAGGCGCAAAACCCGCACGACTGGCAAAACGCGCAGATCTTTGATCCGGGCGGCCACGAGGGAGGATATGTGGTGGAGTTCGACCGCCCGAATCCCCGTCAGCGGGGCGCTTCACCGCTCGAATACGACGACTTCATCATGCCGCGCAGCGTGGTGCCGCACTCGGGCGACACCGAGGCGGTGCGGGCGGGCATGGGTGTGCCTCTCGTGGGACACATCAAACGCACCGAGGCCGTGCGGGCGGAGATGCCCTTTCTGCCGCCGAAGGGTGGAAACTTCACGCTCACGGCCACCATGCACTTTGCCGAGAAGGCGGCGGACGGCACCCGCCGATGCCACCTGAGGCTGCACAACACCCTGAACACCGACAAGGTGGAGGCTCCAGGCGGCGAGAGACAGCTCGCGGCCGATTTCACGGCTCCAAAGCACCTCGCGCTGTCGAGGCGGGCCTTTGGACTGCTTTCGTTGCAGGGCCTGCTCTATCCCGAAAAGGCCCTCGGCGACTGCCAGCTCTACCGCATGGATGAATACGATCCAAACCGCATCCCGGTCGTGTTTGTGCACGGGCTGATGAGCGATCCGCACATCTGGCTGAATGCGGTGAACGCCATCAGCGCCGATCCGGTGCTGCGCAAAAAATACCAGCCGTGGTACTTCCTCTACCCCACCGCCATGGGCGTGCCACAGGCCGCCGCCATGCTGCGCCAGTCGCTGGAGGCCGCGCGAAACCATTTCGATCCCGACCACAACGATCCTGGCATGAATCGCATGGTGCTGGTAGGGCACAGCATGGGCGGACTGCTCAGCCGCATGCAGGTGACGGACAGCGGCAGCCACCTGTGGGACAACATCTTCACCAAGCCACCGCAAAAGATGAATGTGAGCGAGAAGGCGCGGCAGAGCCTCACCACCGCGCTCTTTGTCAAACCGCTGCCCTATGTGAGCCGCACGGTCTTCATCGCCACGCCGCACCGCGGCAGCACCATCGCCAGCCTCAACATCGTGCGCCGTCTCACCTCGCTGATCCGCATCCCGCTCGACTCGCTGACGATGGCCAATGAGATTCTCTACGGCAACACGGATGCCCTTTCACCGCAGATCACGAAGTGGGGCGTCTTCTCCTTCGTGAGCATCGGCATGCTCTCGGAACAGCATCCGTTTCTCAAAGGCCTCGGCCATACCGCGCCTGCCGCCAGTCACCACTCGATCATCGGCGACCGTGGCCGCTCAGGCCCGCGTGAGCAGTCCAGCGACGGCGTGGTGCCTTACTGGAGCTCCCATCTCGACAGCGCGAAGAGCGAGCAGATGGTCCCGCACGGCCACGGCTGCGTCGAGGACCGCGAGGTCGTGCAGGAGGTGGTGCGGGTGCTAAGGGAACACCTCGATGCCAGAGACCGCTGAGCGGCGGCATTTGAGGTTTCAAGTTTCAAGACAGGCCAACGCACGATCTTGAAACCTGACACGCGAAGCCCGCCTCACTTCACGCTCACACACACCATGTCGCCCGCGGCATTGCGGGCGTAGATTCTTCCGTTCGCCAGAACGGGCACGGACCAGCAGCGTCCGCTCAAAATGCTCGTGCGGGAGATTGGCTCGAATTTCGCCGGATCGGCCTTGGCGATGATCAGCTCGCCTTTGGCGTTCAAGACGATCAATTTGCCGTCCGCGGCCGTCAGTGAGCAAAAGCCCACGTCCGCCGCATTCCACTTTTCCGTGCCGGTGGCGAAATCGATGCAATTGAAGGTGTTCGGTTTGTCGTAGTCGCCGTCGCTGCCGTAGAGATGACCGTCGATGAGCACGCTGGAGTTGAATTGATTCTTCATCACGCGGCTGCGCCAGACCTCGGCAGGCTCCGCGGAGGCCAGATCGAGCACGGCACAGCCTTTGTTGTAACCGGAGGAGATGAACAGCTTGGTGCCGCTGAGAATGGGATCGGCCGCATTCACTCCGTAGCTGGTGTTCCAGGTGTGTTCCCACAAGACGCTGCCAGTGCTCGGATCCACGCCTTTGTAGGCGCGGCGAGTGCTCAGCACGACCTGCTCCTTGCCGTTCACCGTGATCAAATACGGCGTCGAGTAGCCCGCGGTGTCTGCTTCGGACTTCCAGACAAGCTTGCCGTTGGCCTTTTCAAACGCCGCGCCGTTTTGACCAATATTCAGGATCAAATTCGCGCCGTGAATGAGGACCGATCCCGAAAAACCCCACTCGGGAATCTCCGCGCCGGTCTCCGCGAGGAAGTTTTTCTGCCACAGCACCTTGCCGCTCGCCGCCTCGAAGCAGATCAAATCGCCCCAGCGGCTCACATGCCAGGCCTTGCCGCCCTCGATCACCGGCCCGGCCGAAGTGCCGCCTTCGTAGTATTTGTCGCCCAGATCGGCTTTGTAGCTGTGTTTCCAAACCAGCTTGCCGGTGG
This sequence comes from Verrucomicrobiota bacterium, assembly GCA_046051905.1. Classification (GTDB taxonomy): domain Bacteria; phylum Verrucomicrobiota; class Verrucomicrobiia; order Verrucomicrobiales; family Verrucomicrobiaceae; genus Prosthecobacter. Next base: position 6,560 of record JBJONJ010000549.1, on the reverse strand, counting down.
CCACATCGAAACAAAACACCGTGTCCTGCCCGTCCGCGTGCCCGGAGGTGAAAACGCGGCCATCGGCCACGGTGAATGAGGCGAAGCCGATGCCGATCTGAGCCTTCCAAAGCTCCTTCACCCCGGTGCCCGCCAGCTTTTCCGAAGAGATGCCATTTTTGTCCGGCCCGCGCCACACCGGCCAGTCAGCGGCAGAGACAGCGGAGGCAACAACAGCAAAAAGAAGAAGGGTGGTTTTCATGACGAGGGGCATTGGAGCGCGAATGACCGTCTGTTCAATCGGGGCAGAAGAATAAAGTCATTCTGTTATCTTCATGGTGCCGCCGCTATGCTACTTGGAATCCACAAAACCTGATGAAAGGGAACCTATTTCTACGCATGCGCATTCTCATCACCGCCGGCCCGACTCGCGAGGCTCTTGATCCGGTCCGGTATCTCACGAACCGGTCTTCGGGGCGGATGGGGTATGCGCTGGCGGAGGCGGCGGTGGGGGCGGGGCATGAGGTGGTGCTGGTTTCGGGACCGGTGCACCTGGCAAAGCCTGCGGGCGTGGAGGTGATCGAGGTGGAATCGGCGCGGGAGATGTTTGAGGCGGTGCGGGATCGCCTCGGGGGATGCGACGCGGCCATTTTCGCGGCGGCGGTGGCCGATTATCGGCCGGTGAGCGTTTCAGAGCAAAAGATCAAGAAGACCGGCGAGAGGCTGGTTCTGGAGCTGGAGCGCACGGAGGACATTTTGGGCTCGGCGAGGCCGGTTTTTGGGTTTCGCGGTGTTTTGGCAGGTTTTGCGGCGGAGTCGGAAAAGCTCATCGAGCACGCCCGCGAGAAGCTGGAGCGCAAGGGCTGCAATGTGATCATCGCGAACGACATCACGCAGCCTGGCATCGGGTTTGACAGCCAGGACAATGCGGTCACGCTCTGCCTGCCAGGAGACCAAACGATCCATCTCCCCCAACAGAGCAAGGCAGCGCTGGCACGGGAGATCATCCGGTTTGTGACGCAGCTTCCTCATGCTTAAAGTCCAGCCGATTTGGATACACTGCGTCATCATCAAAGACCTCGGCGTGCTAACGCCCGCCGCTACGTCTTCAACTCAGCCTGTTGGAGCAAAAAAGTCGTCGCAATGGCGGGAAGATTGGGCAGGTAGAGGCTTGTCCTTACTTTCATGGAACTCCAAGCCCTCCTCGCCACCGCCACCGAAGCCGCACATGCTGCGGGCACTCTCATTCAAACGAACTTCGGCTCCGAACTGACCGTGAACGAGATGCAGCGGCATGACATCAAGCTGGAGCTGGATGTGCGCAGCCAGAAGCTGATCACGGGGATGATCCTGGCGAAGTTCCCGGAGCACGCGATCCTCGGCGAAGAAGGTGGCGAAACCGGCGGCGATGGCCCCATCGAGTGGATCGTGGACCCCATCGACGGCACGGTGAACTACTTCTTTGGCATCCCGCACTTCTGCGTGTCCATCGCCGCCCGGGAGCGGGACACGAAGAAGCTGCTGATCGGCGTGATCTTTGACCCGATGCAGAAGGAAACCTTCTCGGTGATGGCCGGCGGCATGACGCTGCTCAATGGCAAGCCGGTGAAATGCAGCGACCGCGCCGAGATGCGCGAGGCCGTGGTGACGGTGGGCTTTTCGAAGAGCAAGGAGGCGCTCGACCTCGGCTTTGAACGCTACAAACGTATCGCCTACGAGGTGCGGAAGACACGCATGCTGGGCAGTGCCGCGCTGGCGATGGCCTACATCGCCTGCGGTCGCCTCGACGCGTATGTGGAGGAGCAGATCAGCCTGTGGGACATCGCCGCTGGCCAGCTCATGGTGGAATGCGGCGGCGGCAAGGTGATGACCAAGCCGAGCACGACGAAGCCGGGGACGATGTTTATTTGCGCCACGAACGGGAAACTCGAGCTGGACAGCTATCTTTGAATTCCTGATTCCTGCGGTGCAGGTAGGCTTCTTTGCGTTTGAATTGCCCGTCATACAAGCCTCCGGGCGTCGTGGTTAACGTCCGGCTTTGTGCTTCCAGCCCAATTTTGGCTGTCCGCGAACACGAAGAGAGCTCAACGTTCATCACTCCAGCAAAACCGGCCCCACGACGCCCTTCCAGAGCTCGTAACCCTTGGCGTTCATGTGAAGCTTGTCGTCCAGGAAGATATCCGGCTTCGGCCCGCCATCGGGGGCGAGCATGACGGGATGCACATCGATGAACTGAAGGCTTTCGTCCTTAGCGCAGGAGGCTTGCACCAAGGCATTCAGCGTTCGAACCTCCTGGATCTGCGCCCATCGCTTCGGGTTCGGGGCGGAGGAGATGTAGCAAATTTTCGTTTTTGGCAGCGCCGCATGCACCCGGGCCACGAAAGCCTGAAAATCGGCAAAAACACGCTCCGGCGTCTTCCCGGCGTTCAGGTCGTTGCCGCCGGCATACATCACGATCTGCCTCGGCTGGAATGGAAGGACCAGCCGATGGGCGAAGTTCAAAGAGTCAAAGATCTCCGAGCCGCCGAAACCATGATTAAGCACCGGTTTGCCAGGAAAATCCGCCGCCAGCGTCTTCCACATGCGAATGCTCGAGCTGCCGATGAAGACGATGGGGGCTTTCGGAGCCACGTTTTCGGCATAACGGGCCTCAATAGTCGCGATCTCCTTATGCCATTTGATCACCGAAGTCACCACATCGTAGCCCGCCTCGCTGAAATGGAGCTGATCTTCGACATACAACTCCGCCCGCGGCCTCCCATCGGCTCCGAGCAGCATCGGGAAGTAGTCAATGAACTCGATCTTGTCCCCGCCGGTATGGATGAAGTCCGCGATGAGCTTGTTCGTCGTTTTCACCGTCTCCACCTCCTCCCATCGCGACGGGGAGGTGGGGATGCAAAGGAAGGCCAGCTTCGTCTTCGGCAGCTTCTCGGCCACCAGCGCCGCGAAAGCTTTGAACGACACCAGCACCTCCTCCGGCGTCTTGCCAAGGTGCAGATCATTGCCACCGGCGTTCAGATAGATCTGCTTCGGCTGGTAAGGCAGCACAATGCGATCCGCGAAATGCGCCACCTCGCTTAAAAACGCCCCGCCAAAGCCGCGATTGATGATCTTGTCCTTTTTGAAACGCTCCGGCAGCGATTTCCAAAGCCGAATGTTCGAGGCCCCGACGAAGAGCGTGCCATTCTTCGGCGCTGGCGAGGCCTTGTCTGCCTCCTCAAAGGCCGCGATGGCCTTCTCAAAGCGCTCTGGCTTCGGCAGGTCCTTGGCAAAAACGGCGGCAGTGAGGAAAAGGAGGACAAAAAGCGGCTTCATGGTCGCCCATGCTCCCCTGCCCCGTCGTGCTTGCAACCACCAGCGTGGCCGATTTTCTCCGAAAATCGAGCCCGCCCGCCCCAGGCTCAACTTTCGGAGAAAGTTGGCCACGTTTCGCCATCAATCAACCCAGGCCGCCATCTCCCGCGCTGCCAGTGGCGAGATGCTCATCTCCTTCACACACTGCTCGGCGCTGAATGCCGTCCGCTTGGCGATGCGGCCTGCCTTCCAAACATCCGCCGTGGCCGGATACGGCCCCACCTTGCGCGGATCACTCCAGGTATAAAGCCCCAGCGTCCTCGCATTCACCGCGGCAGCGATGTGCATCGGCCCGCTGTCCACGCTGATGACCCAGCCTGCCTGCCGCATGATCCACACCAGCTCCGCGAGGCTTGTGCGATTGCTCAGATCCGTCACATGCGCCGCCTGCGGCACCTTCGCGCCCGCATGCATGCCCACGAGCACCACCGGGCGCGGTGCCAGCGCCTCGCAAAGCGCCGCGAGCGCCTCATCCGAAAGCGATTTCCCTTCCCCACGCGACCACGGATGCAGCACCACGCTCTCACGCCAGTTCAAATCCACTCCCGCGGGCTGGTTGCCCTCCGCCAGATCAAAGCTCACCTCCTCCGCAGCCACCTCGATGCCAAACGCCCTCGGCATTTCGAGATACCGGTCCACCGCATGCGCTCCCGCATCCACCGGAACGATGTGCGAGTAAAAATAACGCGCCCCTTCCCGCGCATCGGAAAGGCCAATGACCGGCCTCGACCCACGCCAGCGGCTCACGATGCCGCTTCGCAGCAACCCCTGGAAATCGAGCACGATCTCTGGCTCCTCGCGTGGCATCAGCATCCACTCCCGCCGCCAGTTCCAGAACCTCAGCAGCCCTGCCAGCCCGCGAAACTTCTTCCTCGGAAACCCAATCACCTCATCCATCAACGGCGATCCCTGAATGAGCGGCGTCCATTCGGTGTTCGCCAGCCACCGCAATTTCAGGCGTGGATACGCCTCACGGATCGCCTTCACGGCGGGCAAGGTATGCACGATATCCCCCAGCGAACTCGGCTTGACGATCAGGGCGCTTTTAAAGTCTCGGAGGCTGGGAATCATGACGTGAATGACGACTCAATGCCCAAAACTCGCAAGCGTCTGACATTCGTCACTCATCATTCGCCATTCCTCATTCCCGCCGGGTCACTTCCCCAGCGCCAGCCGGTCGGCAAGCAGCGGTGGCAGGCCCGCCTCATGGATCTTCCGCTGGGTGGTTTCGAGGTCGTATTCGAGGCGCCGAATAGAAATCGTCTGGGCCTGGATGTCGTAGATGGTGTAGGCCGCCCGCCAATCGCCATCGCGGGGCTGGCCCACGCTGCCCACATTGACAAAGTACTTTGTGCCACGAGTGAGGCTGATCTCGGTGCCGCGGGAGGCCCGCACGGCGTCATCCTTTTCAAAGATGCGCGGCACATGGGTGTGGCCGTAAAAACACACCTGCGTGAACTGGTAGCTGAAGCTGGCCATCGCGTCGAAGCGGTTCGTCACGTAGCCCCAGTTCCCTGGTGAATCGAGCGTGGCATGCACGATGGTGAAATCCCGCACCTGCCTCACCAGCTTCAAATCCCGCAGCCACTGCCGCTGCTCCTCGTTGAGCTGTTGGCGGGTCCACATCAGCGCCGCGTAGGCCAGCGGGTTGAGCTCGTCGAGGCTGCTGTTGCCGCTGGCTCCCTCGTCGTGATTGCCCCGCACGGTGGGGCAGTTCAGGGCGCGGACGGTTTCCAGACATTCCACCGGGTTCGCGGCATAGCCGACGATGTCCCCCAGGCACACATAGCTCGCACAACCCTGCTCCTGCGCGTCATACAGGACGGCCTGGAGGGCTTCGAGGTTGGCGTGGATGTCTCCGAAGATGGCAAATTTCATCGGCTGGGGGGGCCATCTTCGGGACTCACGCCGGGAAATCAAGCGATTCGACGGCCACCATCCGGAAAGCACCTGGGCTGGATCAGCGGTATTCCACTAAGCCATCGTAGCCATGGCTGAAAGGGATCGGGTATCCCACATCACCGAGAATCTGGCGTGTCAGATTGTGCTTCGCATGCAGCGCGGCGTCGTCATGGTCGGGATCGTGATGCACAGCGATCCACTTTTTCACACTGGCCAGCTTGGTGAGCGCACAAGCACTGGAGAGATTGGAGTGGCCCCAGCCGATCTTTTTTGGGTAATCCGCCGGTACATACTGCGCCTCATGGACAAGCAGATCCACGCCTTCGACGAATTGAATGACAGGCTCATGGGGGACCACGACATCGCTATCCCGGGTCAGCCCCACCGGGCTGCCGGTATAGCCTTGCAGGAATTCGTTGTCCGGAATGAAGGCCACCTTCCAGCCATCATGCTCAATTTTGAAGCCCACCGTGGCGCCCGGATGCTGCACATATTCACGGGAGATCTTCGCCCCGCCGATGGTGACCGGTTTATCGTCGAGGAAGACGAAATTGATCTTCGCGGCGAGGTCCTCGCGCTGCACGGGAAAGTAGTCGCGGTCGAGCTGGCCGACGAGGAGTGACTCCAGATTCTTCCCGAAGCCGCGCTCGCCATACACGGTGATCTCAAAGCCGGGCACGTAGATCGGCGTGAAGAAGGGAAAACCCTGGATGTGATCCCAGTGCGTGTGGGTGATGAACAGATGAATGTGCCGCGGGCCGTCCTTCAGCAGCGAAAGCCCCGCCTCGCGGATGCCAGAGCCCGCATCGAAGATGATGCGATCATTCCCGGTGCAGAATTCGAAGCAGGTGGTGTTTCCGCCATGCTGGGAGTAGCGTCCACCGGACACGGGAATCGAACCCCGCGTGCCCCAGAAGCGGGCGTGCGGCCTCCTCGTGTCCAAAACTGGCGCATAGACCTCCCTTGGCATCTCGCGTGCCGGTCGGTCGGCCACAAGAGAGCAGCTGGCTGAAGCATTGAACAAGCTGTCGAGCTTGGAGATCAGCACCTCCGGCGCGAAGGGCTTGATCAGCACCTCCACCGGGCCGCTTTGACGGATGTGCTTCAGCTCGGTGGGGTAATCCTTGGCCGTGGTAACGATCACCGGCAGATTTTCCATCGCCGGAGCGGCACGCAGGGTGCGCAGCGCCTCTAGGCCGGTGATCTTTGGCATGATCAGATCGAGCACTAGCACGTCCGGGTGGAAGGAAGCCACCTTGTCCAGGCACTCTTCCCCATCGCGGGCCACCTGCACTTCATATCCTGCCTTCTCCAAGGCATGCGAA
>JBJONJ010000548.1:0-4109 GCA_046051905.1 Verrucomicrobiota bacterium | reverse complement strand
AGTCGCTCGACGGTGCATTCGGATAACCGGGGAAGAAGTAGCCGGTGAGATCCACCGCCTCGATGTCATGCTTCACGCAGAAATCGCACACGCCGAAGAGGTCGATGCCCGTCTTGGGATCGGCGATGTTCGCATTGAGCTGTTCGAGAAACGAATACGCATTCAGAGTCGGCGTGAAGCGAGCTTTGCCCGTGCTCGGGTTCGGCGAGTAGGCTGCGTGGGACGTGGCGGCACCGAGAGGAGCAAGGGCGGCGAGTTGGAGAAGGCGACGGCGGTTCATGGGTGTTGGAATAGGCAGCAAAATGGATTGTGTCAGCTTTGCGAGTCAAAATCATCGCGAAAACCGCTTCTTGGCTCTGCCAAGATCTTGCCGAGTCCACGACTGAACTATGCCGCCACGGGCACCGTGGAATTGTCGACTTCCCGTCCGATCTTGCCAAGGTATTCGCGGCTCACACCACTCTCACGCGCCAGACCATACTTCGTGAAGCCCGCCACTTCCCGAAGGTCCTGCAAGTGACGCGGCAGCCGCTCGCGGATGCGTTCGCCGTAGTCGTGGGCGTCTTGGTTGTCCGGCGTGGTGGGCATGGCAGCTCATCCCCAGAGTTCGTTGAACATGATCTGCTTCTCAGCGGTGTTTAGCGGCGATCTGGCGACGGCGTTCCAGGCGGTGTTGATGTCTTGCCCGGCCCAGCTTTGGGCGATGAGCACGGCGAGTCTTCGGCGTTCATCGGCACAGGGAACAGACGGCAGAAGATCAAGCGCTTAGGACGGATTGCGAGGCAGATGGCGATGAATGAGCGGCGGGATCGCGTAGCGAGACATTCGTCATGTTTCAGGCGATCAATTCCTTCACCACACCCGAGCTGTCGCCGTGGCGTTCGACTTTCACGCCAATGCCATGCAGCATCGTGAGCCAGGCATTGCACAACGGCGTGTCTTTGGAGACGACGAGGTGTTGGCCGAGTTTGATGCCGGCACCGCGCCCGGTCAGGAGCGTGGGGCAGTTGTCGAGATTGTGGACGCTACGCAGGTTGCTGCCGTAGGCGAGGCTAGTGTGGTCGAAGAGGGTGGTGCCGTCGGGCTCCTGGGTGGCTTTCAGCTTGTCGATGAGATGGGCGAGGAGTTCGCTTTGGGTGACGTCGCGCTTTTGCGATGCCTCCATGCGTTCGCCGGGGCTGTAGTGGCTCATGTCGTGCGCGGCTACTTTGATGCCGAGGCTGGTGAGCAGGGTGCTGATGGGCTGGCGGTAGGTGATGACGCGGGTGCTATCGGTTTGGAGCGCGGCGACCATGAGATCATACATGAGTTTGACTTCCGCGACGCCCTGGAGTCCGGGTTTCGGCTCGGTGAGGGGCGCTTTGGGCTTGGCGACGGAGAGCCATTTTTCTTCTTTGCTGAGGCGGACTTCGATCTCGCGGATGCTTTGGAAGTATTCGTCGAGCTTGTCGGTGTCGCGCTTGCTCAGGCCGCGCTGAAGCTGGCTGGCGTCCTCCATCACGGCGTCGAGCACGCTGCCTTCCTTGGCGAGCATGGCTTGGCGTTGGGCGAGCGGCAGAGTCTCATCGGAAAAGAGCCGGTGAAAGGCGACGACGGGATCGTTGAGGCCGGCGACTGGCTTGCCGCCTGCATCCCATGCGAGGGAGAGGCCGGGGCCGTGTCCGGGACCGTCGAGACTGGGATCGCCGCCATTGAGTTGGAGCGAGGTGAAGCGGGTGTCTTTGCCCAGCTCTCTCGCCGCGACCTGGTCGGCGGAGATGCTGTTGTGCATGCTCTGGCCCGGCTCGGCGTAGCGATTCGCGCCCGTGAGCCAGAAGGTGCTGCCCCAGTGTGCTTCCGCAGAGTGTTTGTTCGTGAGCCCCTGCACGATGGTGAAGTCTGCCTGATGCCGCGCGAGCGGTGCCAGTCCTGGCGGGAGGGTGTAGGCAGCGCCAGTCTGTTTCGCGTCCGGCAGCCAGCTTTCCTGAGTGACGCCGAATCCGAAGCCGAGGAAGACCATGCGCTTCGGGCGCGGAAGGGCAGGCGCTGCCGAGGCAAAGCGGCGGAAGCCGATGGACTCAAGGGCTGGTAGCGCGATGAGGGTGCCGGCGGAGCGGAGGAAGTGGCGGCGGGGAATGGCTGATGATTTCATGGGTGATGTGGTGAAAGGCTATTTGCTGCGGAACTCTTGGCTGCTCACGAGTGCGTGGACGAACTCACGGATGGCGAAGTCCTTTGCCTGAGCGCGGCTCATCATGGCTTCAATCAGATCCTCGTCCTGAAAACCGACTGAGCGGCCCAGGCCGTATTCAGTGAGCGCCTCAGCAAAGCCGCGGGCAAAGCGCTCGGGATTGGCGGCGATCTGGTCGCGCAGCTCCGGGTAATCGCGGAAGGACGCGCCTTTGTAGAAGGCACCGCTGGGGTCGATGGCGCGGCGATTTGCGGGCACGCCGGGCCGGTCATCCTTGGTGCGCCACTTGCCGGCGGCGCTGAAGTTCTCCAGGCCGAAACCGATGGGGTCGATCTTGCGATGGCACTGCGTGCACTGCGGCTCCTCCTGATGCGCGGCGATGAGTTCGCGCGTGGTCAGTGGTTTGCCTTCGAGCCGGGTGAGCATCGGCACATTCGGAGGTGCGGGCGGTGGCGGTGAGTGCATGAGCTTGCGCAGCACCCAGGCTCCACGCTCCACGGGGCTGGTGTGCTCGCCGTTGCCACCCATGGCGAGGATGCCAGCCATGCCGAGCAATCCACCACGTGGCGAGCCGGGCGGGAGCTTCACCTCGCGGAAAGCATCGCCTGCCACGCCGGGGATGTCGTAGTAGTTCGCCAGGATGCCGTTGATCACCACGGTATCGGACTTGAGCAGGCGCGACAGGCTGCCGCTGTGGTGCAGCAGATGGGCAAAGGTTTGATACACCTCCTGCCGCGCCGCCTCCTTCATCCCCAGATCAAAGTCGCGATGCATCTTGATGTTGAACTGGAAGAAATCGAGCCGGCTCAAGCCAAGCCATTGACCCACGAATGCCGCCACAAAGTCACCCGCACGCTCATCGGCCAGCAGGCGGTCGGTTTGCACGTCGAGCGCCTTTGGGTCAACCAATGCGCCCTGTTTGGCGAGCGACAGCAGTTCCCCATCCGGCGGTGCGCTCCATAGAAAATACGACAGGCGCGAGGCCAGCTCAGTGTCCGTCAAGAGGCGGGGTTTTCGATCCGTGCCCGGTTCAGCGAGATAGAGGAACGACGGCGAAGCCAGCACGACAGCGAGAGTGTCCTCCAGGCGGGGTTTCATGCCGTTGCGTGACTGCTCATCGTGGATCGTCGCCAGCCGCTCCAGAAAAGTCGGGGCCGGAGGGCGCCCGCGCAATGCCTTTGCCGCAAAGGCTTGGATGAACTGCAAGGTGGTCCACTCCTTCTTATCCAGGCGCTCCAGCCAGCCTTTCATCTCCTCCCGCGCCGCCATGCAGGAGGCGGCAACCATCGGCCCCTCCACCTCCAGCCAGTCCACCCACAGCACAGGATCACTCCCCACTCGGTTGCGGGATCTGGCCTCTTCAAAGTAATTGTTAGGCCTGCCTTCATAGCTGCCGCGCTCGCTCACGCGGAAGTAGCGGTTCCCGCCTGACTCGACGTGCAGCGGCACCACCAGTTCCTGGGGGGCTGTGGCTTTAGCCGTGACGTGGTGCGTGCTCAGCGGCGGCTCGGAACCACTCGGTGCCACGTCGATGAAGCAGCGCTCGGCGTGAAATGGAATGCTCACCTTGGTATCCGGCACCTCCCTGGTGCGGCTCGAAAGCAGCACACGCTCTGGCTCGGTGCAGCCGAGGCGTATCCGCAGCCGGTAATCCCCCGGCGGCCAATCTCCCGGCATGCTGATGGCCACCGAACGATTGCTGAGGCTGCCTGCGCCGAGATAGACCCCGCTGCGCACCAGCGGCAGCGTGAGATAGTCCGCAATCTCGGGGACGAACCTCTCCCACTGCCCTTCGTGATGCACTGCGTCCGCAGCATCGGGAAAACCGAATCCCGCAGGCGAGGGCGCATCCTTCAGCTTCTCCCACTCCAGGTAAAACTTTTGAGGGTTGTCCTTCGTTCGCTGCCGGATATCCGCCGCCACCCTGGCATTCTCCGGG
>JBJONJ010000547.1:0-3457 GCA_046051905.1 Verrucomicrobiota bacterium | reverse complement strand
AAAATCTCCAGCACGGACTGCGGTGTGAGGCCGCTCTGCACCTCGCGGCTCGTGTAGTCGATGAACTGCACGTAGTCGTCGAAGAAGTTGTGGTCCTTCATCCCGATGAAGCTCACTTCGATGCCGCGGGCGGGCCCTGTTTTGTCCCGCAGGTCGGAGAGCAGGTCGCGGATGTCCGGGTCGATGAAATCGGTGCCGCGGGCGTCGATGAGCACGCGGCCGCCGCGTGGCACGCTGAAAAAGACTTTTTCCAAGGCAGCGCGGTTCAGGAAGCTCACCTGGTTCGCCAGCTCGATGCGCAGCACATCGCCCATCGCGTGCTTTTCCATCACACGGCGCAGCGGGCGGCGCAGATTGCTGTGCAGGATGAAGAGAATGCTGCTGCCGAGGCCGATGAGCACGCCCGTGAGCAAATCCGTGAACACAATGGCGCTGATCGTGATGAAGAAAGGCAGGAACTGCGGCGCTCCCTCGGTCCACATTTCTTTGAAGAGCTTCGGGCTGGCCAGCTTGAAGCCGGTGGTGATCAAAATGGCCGCGAGAGCCGAAAGCGGGATCTCATTGAGCCAGTGCGGCACGGTGACGACGCAGACGATGAGCAGCACGCCGTGCAGGATGGCGCTGAGCTTCGTCCTGCCGCCGGAGTTGATGTTCACGGAGGAGCGCACGATGACGCTCGTCATCGGCAGGCCGCCGATGAGGCCGGCGATGAGATTGCCGGTGCCTTGCGCGACGAGTTCGCGGTTCGGCGGCGACTGGCGCTGGTCGGGGTCGATCTTATCGACGGCCTCCAGATTGAGCAGTGTCTCCAGTGTGGCCACCAGAGCCACGGTAATCGCCGCTTTAAAGACGAGCGGATTGCTGAAGTGCTCCACACCGGGGAATTGCAGGAAGCCGAGGAAGGCCTTGAAATCGCCCGCCGCCGGCACCTGCACGAGATGCGAGGCCTTCACCTCCCACGCGTGGCCCATCTTCCGCAGGATCAAATTGATACCAACACCAAGCACCACCACGATCAGAGCGGAGGGCACGGGCAGCTTTTTGAGCGCCTTCACCTTGTCCCAGGCCAGGAGGAATAAAACGGACGCGATGCCGATCAGCGCCGCGCCGGGCAGGATGTCCGAAAGCGTCGCCAGCAGCTCGGTGAAGGTGTTTTCATGGTCCGGCTGCTCAAAGCTCATCTCGCCCTCCACATCGGCGTCATGGCCGAACACATGCGGGATCTGTTTGAGGATCAAAATGAGGCCGATGGCCGCGAGCAGGCCCTTGATGACGCTCATCGGGAAAAACGAGGCGATGAAGCCCAGGCGGAAGGTGCCCATCAAAATCTGGATCACACCCGCCATTGCCACCGCAGCCAAAAACGCCTCAAAACTGCCCAGCGCCGCGATTTGCGCCGCCACGATGGCCGTCAGACCCGCCGCAGGTCCGCTCACGCTCTTGTGCGAGCCACTCAGCATGCCCACCACGATCCCGCCCACGATCCCCGAGATCAAACCCGCAAAGAGCGGTGCATTCGATGCCAGCGCGATGCCAAGACACAAGGGCAGCGCCACGAGGAACACCGCGATGCTGGCGGTGATGTCTTTGGGCAAGGTGACGGACAGAGGCGCTTGGTTGTGAGGCATGATGGAAGGTACACTGTGGACGGGCTGCTTGACGATTCCACTCTTTCAAACTGACTCTTCGAGAATCTCGAATCCAATGTGGCGGTTGCCTTTACACCGGAACGGAGATTGTTTCGCCGACTTCTTCACCGCAATGCGCCTCTCTCTAGCCCTTTCCGTCCTTTTGGTCCCTTCGGTCCTTTTCGCCGCCGAAAAGCCCTTCATGATGCTCACAGACGAGCTGCTCGCGAAGCTCCCCGAAGCCCAGCGCACCGAATGGACCGCCTACATTGCCAAATCGAAGGCCTTTGCTGCCGAGGAGCACCACCTTCTCGATGCGGAACGAACCAAAGCCGAAGCCAAGCCCGCGCCGGGCAATCGCGCCGAGTTTGAGTTCGATAGCGACACGCCTGCCGAGTGGTTTGCGAGCGCGGAGAATCAGAAGCTCGCCGAGATCGTTATCAGCTACCAGACGCCCACCGGTGGCTGGTCAAAGGCCGTCGATTACGCCAAAGGCCCGCGCCAGCCCGGCACGCACTGGACCGCGCAAAAAGGCGACGCCTGGCACTACTGCGGCACCTTTGACAACCGCACCACCACCGAGCAGATCAAGTTCCTCGCCGGTGTCTTCACCGCCACGAAGCGCGACGACGTGAAAGCCGCGCTGATGAAGGGCCTCGACTACGTTTTTGCCGCCCAGTATCCGAACGGCGGCTGGCCGCAAAATTACCCCGTCGAGCGTGGCTACCACGAGGCCATCACGCTCAATGACGACGCCATGGTCCACGTCCTGGAGGTCCTCCACGACCTCGCCGAGGGAGACAACCACTTCGCCTTCGCCGATGACGCGCTGAAGCAGCGTGCGCAGGCCGCGTTCGACAAAGGCATCGCCAACATCGCCGCCATGCAGGTCCGCATCGACGGCCAACCCACCGTCTGGTGCGCCCAGCATCATCCGCTCACGCTCGAGCCCGTCAAAGCCCGCGCCAAAGAGCCGCCCTCGCTCAGCGGCGGCGAGTCCGCGAACCTCGTGAAGTTCCTCATGCGCAGCGGTCCCACCACGCCCAAAGTCGTCACCATCATCGAGTCCGCGCTGAAGTGGTTCGACGCCCACCGCCTTACCGGCCTGCGCAAAACGAAGAACGATAAGGGCAAGACCGACTACATCGCCGATCCCGCCTCCACCGAGGTGCTCTGGGCCCGCTTCTACGATCTGAAGACCGCCAAGCCCATCTTCGCCGGTGCCGACGACGGCATCGTGTACTCAACCTTCCAAGAAATGGCCGCCAAAAACAAAGTCGCCTACGATTTCTTCAGTACCCGCCCGGCTGAACTCCTCGGCAAGGAGCTGCCGAGATGGATGAAGCGGCTGGAGAAGGGGAAGTAGGTGAGTCGGACGCTTTTGGGGCACACTTCCCTTGAAGAAAAGTGCAGCGCGCAAAAGCCCGGATCGGCCACGCTGCGGCCTTGGTGCCGTAGCCGCCGCGGTGGTGATGCGGTGCTTGATATCGCTGGGGATCTCCCGCAACTGGCTGTCGACATGCCGCGCCCCCTTTGATCAGACGTCTTCTTGAATGACGCGTTGCGAATATTTACTTCCCTGTACTTCAAGGAAGTGGAGGCGAGGGGAGTTGAACCCCTGTTTCACCAGGGGCTGTTTTAGGAGGTTTGTAGATGTCTGGAACCCTTGATTTTGCGAGGTTTCGGCTTCCGTGGATATTGACAAACTTCGCCGGATGTTCTTAGTTTGGTTATTAGAAATGGCTAGCATTTGGAAACACCCTGAAAGCAAATTTTGGTTTGCCTGTTTTTCGACGGCAGAGGGCAAACGCACCAAACGGACAACGAGG
>JBJONJ010000546.1:0-2911 GCA_046051905.1 Verrucomicrobiota bacterium | reverse complement strand
GCCACTATAGGTCACGAACGCCTCCCTGTCGGCAGCCCCCGGCAGATGGCGGCAGACCGTGGTGCCATCCAACTGGGTCGAGGAGATCATCGTCGTGCTCTGCCGCGCAGACGGGTCATGTTGGACTTTGCTCCCCTTTCCGTCCAGGAACAAGAGCCTCCAGGCTCTAAGGCGCCATGCTTGCGCTTTCATCGCCGCCGTGCGTTGCAGATGTGTTCGCTGTCTTGTTCGACGACGCGGAGCGTCTTTTTTTATAGTTCAGTCCCATGTCCACGAGCACCTAGTGAATCGCGGGTAGCGTGCACTTTAGCCCGGGGGCCTCACGCCATTCGGCCAATATCATGTCGGGCTTGCGTTTGAGGTGCTGGCGGATGGCGATGCGGTCCTCGGCCACGATGAGCTTCTTGCACCCGGCGAGGTGATGCCGGGGCTTGATGAAGCCGGTCTTACGCCACCGCTGGAACAGCTTATTGACCATGCCGTAGGAGACACCAAAGCGCCAGACGATCTGTTCCTGGGTGCTTTCAAAGCGGTCGTAGGTGCTGATGATGCGTTGACGGAGATCAAGGGAGTGTGTGGCCATGCTATCTAGCCCCCCTCATCCGTTTCATTTTATTATTTAAAAGGTTCCACCCCGCCTTTCCGCGTCATCGTTTTCGAAGAAAAATCACGGGAAACCACTACTGCAGCACTCCGCCTGTCACGCGATGATGTCCTTCACCACATTACCTGCGAGGTCGGTGAGTTTGTAGTCACGTCCCGCATAGCGGTAGGTAAGGCGCTCATGGTTCATGCCGAGCAAGTGGAGGATGGTGGCGTGCAGGTCGTGGATGTGGACCTTGTTCTCGGCGGCGTAGTAGCCGTAGTCATCGGTGGCGCCGTAGGCCATGCCGCCCTTCACGCCGCCACCGGCCATCCACATGGTGAAGCCGTGCGGGTTGTGATCGCGGCCATCCGTGCCCTGGGCCACGGGCGTGCGGCCAAATTCACCACCCCAGAGCACCAGGGTGTCATCAAGCAGGCCGCGAGCGCGGAGATCGCGAAGGAGGCCGGCGATGGGTTTATCCACCTCGGCGGCGTTTTTGGTGTGTCCTTTGAGCAAGTCGCCATGCTGGTCCCACTGAACAAAGCCATCACTGTGCGTGACCTGAATGAAGCGCACACCACGCTCGGCGAAACGACGTGCCATGAGGCATTGCCGGCCAAAATTCGCCGTCATCGGATCGTCGAGGCCGTAGAGTTTTCTCGTGGCCTCGGTCTCGCCTTCGATTTGCTGGATCTCCGGCATGCTGCTCTGCATGCGGAAGGCGAGTTCGAAGGACTCGATGCGGGCTTCCAAGGCGGCGTTGGTGCCTGCGGCCTCGAGATGACGATGGTTGAGGTCGGAGGCGAGGTCGAGCTGGAGGCGTTGCAACGGCGTGGACGTGCGTGGGTTTTTGATGTGCCGCACGACCGCCTGCTCGGCGCTGACGCTGGCATTGCCCAGCGGCGTGCCCTGGCACCACGCGGGAAGGAAGGCGCTGCCCCAGTTGTTCACGCCACCGTGGGCGAGCGTGGGACAGATGGTGAGGAAGGCGGGCAGGTCGGTGTTTTCCGTGCCGAGGCCATAGCTGACCCAGGCGCCCATGCTGGGACGCACAAAGGTGTCGCTGCCGGTGTGTAGCTTCAGCAAGGCGCCGCCATGGGCGGGATTTGTGCCGTGCATGGAGCGGATGACGCACAACTCATCGGCGCACTGGCCCACATGCGGGAAGAGATCACTCACAGGCAGGCCGCTTTGACCATACTGGCGGAATTTCCACGGCGAGCGGAGCAGGTTGCCGGTCTTCGCGAAGGTGACACGGGGCAGCGCGAAGGGCGGCGGCTTGCCGTGGTCGCGGTCGAGCAGCGGTTTCGGGTCGAAAGTGTCCACCTGGGAGGGTCCGCCTTTCATCAGGAGGAAAATGACGCGTTTCGCCTTTGCCGGGAAGTGCGGCTGCTTTGCCGCGAGCGGATTCAGCGAGGCCGCAGAGGCCTCCGAGCCGAGCAAGCCATGCAGTGCCAGCATGCCAAAATCCGCGCAGGACTGGCGCAGCATGTCGCGGCGGCTGAAAGGAGCGTTCATAACACCCTTGAATACGGGCCTGATGGCCCGGTTTCTATCGCCCAGTGGTACCGGTGGTCGGACTCGAACCGACACTCCCGAAGGAACAAGATTTTGAGTCTAGCGCGTCTACCAATTTCACCACACCGGCAAGACCACTGGATGCGACAGCCTTTTTCTAGCGGTGGCCGCGAGGAATGCAAGAGGTTTGCCCCGCTCAATCCTTCGCGAACCAGTCTTTCACTTTGGAAAAGAAGCCCGGCCTGTCTTGACCGAGGTTTTTGGCCGCGGGATCGGGCGTGGTGGCGGGAACCGGCGAAGGCGCTTTTTGATCCCAACCGCCGCCGATGGCCTTGATAAGGCCGACGGTGGCGATCAGACGCTGGCCCGCGATTTGAGCCGTGGCACGCTGCGTGGTCAAAGTGGTGCGATTGGCCTCGATCACATCCAAATAAGGACTGGTGCCAGCTTCGTAGCGGGTTTTGGCAAGCTGGGCGGCCTTTTCGGCACTCGTGCGAGCACGCCCCTGCGCATCGGCCTGGGTGCCGAGGTTGCGAATGGCGGAGAGACTCGACTCCACATCGGCGAGAGCACCGAGGAAGGCCTGGCGGTAGTTCGCGAGGGCTTCGTCATGCACGGCCTTGGACTTGGTGAGATTCCAGCGATTCTTGTTCCCGGAGAAAAGCGGCACGCTGATGCTCGGCCCGAGGCTCCACATGAGCGAGGTGGGCTCGAAGAGGATATCGATGTCGCCGCTCTGGAAGCCGCCGCGTCCCATAAGTTTGATGCTTGGGAAAAACTGCGCCTTCGCCACGCCGATGCGGGCGG
>JBJONJ010000545.1:0-3694 GCA_046051905.1 Verrucomicrobiota bacterium | reverse complement strand
AGGTTTTTCTCGTGGAGCCATTGCCTGCGGCTATCTGGGTCTTCACGACGACGAAACCGCAACGCTGTGGTGCGGCTTCTTTGCCTACAGCCACTTCGACGGCGTCAAAAAGTGGCCTTATCCAGGCTCGGATCGCGAATCAGCCCTCACGAGGCTTCAACGGCTCGATAAACGTGCTGTCTTCATCTGTGGTGAAGGTTCCAATGCTCAAGAAACGGAGTCCTACCTCCGCCCGCTGCTTCCGAGTGCCGATCTCACCTTCCTGAGCACGGGCTTTCGCAATCACAACGATGCCTGGACGCTGCGCCATAGCCCCGCCCGCGAAAAGGCACGCGAGTGGCTGCATCGCGTTCTGAAGTGAAGCGCGTCACTTCTTCTCCGTGTCGCCGAGGCCTTTCCATTGCTTGAGCGTCTTTTCGATGCGCTCGCGGATTTTGGGGAAGGGCGTTTTTAGGGCGTGGGCACGTTCGAGGTAATCGAGGGCCTTCGTGGCATCGCCGAGCTGTTTGTGGGCGAGGGCGAGGTGCTCGAGGATTTCAGCATCTTCGCTCTGGATCTCCGGGATGAGCTTTTCGGCCCGTTGGAAGTCGGCCAGTGCCTTGGCGTAATCGCCCTTTTTGAAATGGAACCAGCCGAGGCTGTCGATGTAAGCGGCGTTGTCCGGGGAAAGCTCGTTCGCCTTGGCGATGAGCTCGCCGGCTTTGTCGAGGTTTTTGCCTTGTTCGAGCCACATGTAGCCGAGGAAGTTCATCGTGTTGGCGGCGGCCTCGGATTTTTCCCTTGGCGTGAGGGTGATGGATTTCTCCAGCATGCGTGAGGCGTCATCGTAGCGACCCAAATGCTCCAAAGTGCTGCCGTATTGATAGTAGAAGGTGTGGTCGAGCAGCTCGGCCTGCGAGGCGGCGGCCAGCTGCTCGGCATCGGCGAAGTGCTTCGCGGCCTTTTCGTGCAGCTCGCGTGCCCGGCAGGAGAGAGCGAGCTGGAAGTGGGTGAGCGGCTGCTCGGGGAAGATCTTCACCGCCCGCTCGCCGACGAGCTGCATGCGATCAAACTGCCGCGTCTGCCAGAGCAGCGAGCCGAGGAGGAGGTAGTCATTCACCTCGCCTGAGCCCTGCTGGATGGCGGCTTCGAGCGGCGCGATGGCTTTGTCGGGCTTGTCACGCTTTTCATACTCGCGGGCCAGCAGGCGAAGGTGGTCGATGTCATCGGGCGATTGCTTCGTGATGGCCTCGAGCATGGCAAACGACTTCTCGCCCTCGCCCGCGGCCTCATACATGCGAAAGAGCACTTTACGCGCCTGCAGGCTGTTGTGATCCTTCACGAGTTTCTCGCACAAACCACGGCTGCGGGTGAGCTCGTTCACGAGCAGGTAGTGCTGGGCGACCTCGAGCTGGATGTCCTCGGCATTCGCGGGCGTGACGTGGACCAGCGCCTGGTCGAAAAAGGGCGTCACCTTGGCCAGGTGCTCGGTGCGCTGCTCGATCTGACCGAGCGGCCACACGCGTTCCGCTGTCGTGGCGAGTTCCAGCCAGAAACGCGGGTCCGTGCTGTCCTGCTTCGCGGACTGCTCCATGACGGCGATGGCTTGGTCACGCTTGTTTTGCGTGAGATGATGCATCACCGCGGCCTCGTAAACGGCCGCATGACGCGGGAATTTTTCCACAGCGGTCGTCACCGCCTTCGCGGCGCGGTCATCCTTCTCGAAAACATCCTCCGGCGGGTAGGTGCTGGCAAAACGGGCCAGATTCAGCAGTGGCTCAGGGCTGCCCGGATTGGCCGTGATGGCCGCGTCGAGGATTTTGAGGGCCGCTTCGCGCCCTTCAAACTGCAACGCCAGATTCGCGGTGTGGCTGGCGAGTTCCGCGTTGGTGGTATCGGCCTTAAAAACAGCCTGATAATGCTCCAGAGCCTGGCGGAGCTTGCCCGCCGTCTCGAACTGCAAGGCGGCGCTGTAATGCGCAAGGGCATCCGCATTCGCCGCCCCACGCGGGGTGAGGTGCAGATCGGACTTCGCGGGCGGGAGCTTCCCGAGCGACATGTCCGCCTCGGGGGCGGCTTGTGTCGTCAGACAGGTCAACAACGTTAATCCGGTCAAACGACACAACCCCCGACCGTGCGACGCGAGTGCGTAGCAGCGTGCGGCGACTCGAATCTCTCGAATCACTCGTCGGGGGCTGATCATGCCGCGGAGGCTAGCTTTTACGACTTGTAGCGCAAACGCTTCTTGTGGCGGTTGGCGCGCATGCGCTTCTTCCGCTTGTGCTTGTTGATCTTCGTTTTTCTCCGCTTTTTGAGCGATCCCATGGTCGGTGTTCTCCTTGTGGTTTTGGCTTGGTCCCAGTGTTAGTGGACGATTTTGTTGAGCGGGTATTCCACGATACCCTCGGCACCCAGCGACTTCAGCCGCGGGATGATGAGGCGCACAGTCGCCTCAGAAATGACGGTTTCCACGGCCACCCAGTCGCACCCGGCGAGCTGGGAAACAGTGGGTGAGCGCTCGGAAGGCAGCGCGGCGACGACCTCGGCCACCTTTGCGGCGGGGACGTTCATCTTCAGGCCCACCTTGTCGCGGGCCTCGAGCGCTCCTTTGAGCAGCATGACGATGGTTTCCATCTTCTCACGCTTCCAGGCGTCCTTTGCGGCGGGCCTGCTGCTCACAAACTGCGGATAGCTCTCCATGAGCGTGTCCACGATGCGGAGCTTGTTCGCCCGCAAGGACGAGCCGGTCTCGGTGATGTCCACGATGGCATCCACGAGCTCCGGCACCTTCACCTCGGTGGCACCCCAGCTAAACTCGACCTCGGCCTTCACGCCGTGGCCTTCCAGATAGCGCTGCGTGAGGCCCACGGCCTCCGTGGCAATGCGCTTGCCCTCCAAATCCTTCACGGTCTTGATCGGCGAGTCCTCCGGCACCACGAGCACCCAGCGGGTGGGCTTCGAGGTGGCCTTCGAATAACGCAAATCGGTGATCACCTCCACGTCAGCACCGTTTTCGGCGATCCAGTCCTTCCCGGTGATGCCGCAGTCCAGGTAACCATGGTCCACGTAACGACCGATCTCCTGGGCACGCAGCAGGCGCAGCTCCAGCTCATCGTCATCCACCGTGGGGCGGTAGGAGCGGCTCGAAACGACGATGTTGAATCCCGCCCGCTTGAACAGCTCGAGCGTTGGCTCCTGCAGGCTGCCCTTGGGCAGGCCGAGACGGAGGGTGTTTTTGGATTCAGACATGAGGGTTCCGGGGAAAGGGGCGCGGAGATTAGCGGCTTTTCCCCGGCTGGCGAGGGTTTTTTCAGGTCGGCGGGCCTGCGGGAGCCTTCAGACGGCTTACACGACGGTAAACGTGTGGACCTGGATGCCGTTTTTGCCGCTCTTTTGGATACTGCGGGGTTCGGGCTGGGCGAAGCCGCTCAGATCGACGGAGCGGGCGCGGATTTCGTATTTGCCGGGCTTCAGATCGCGAAGCGTGGTGCTGTAACCGACCATGCTGTAGCGCAAAGGCCAGGTGAGGGCTTTCCAGTCTTTTTGTCGAAGCCGAGGATGTCCTGAGGGTTCACGCCGACGGGAAGCACGCTTTTCCAATCCGGCGGCGCATCGAGTTGTGCGGGCTTCCAGACGGCTTGTTGCCATTCGGGCGATTTTTCGGCCAAAACGGCTCCCGCAGGGCGCAACCACGTCTCGACGTGCGAGAGGCCGG
>JBJONJ010000544.1:0-4666 GCA_046051905.1 Verrucomicrobiota bacterium | reverse complement strand
TATTGGCAGCCAAACTCGGTGGCGAGGCGTCGCACTCTATCGCTCTTCAGCATTCGCCGAGTCTGCTCAACAAGGTCACCAACGTCGGTCAGGTCAGCCGCCCTCAGCTCCTCATCCGGCGCAGAAGCCCACAGAAAGTAACTCAACCGCGTGGCGAGTTCGTTCGGGCTCACTGGACCGGCATTTTCGGTCGCTTTCTCCCCGCGATACAGGAACGCGGGCGAGGTGAGAACGCGAACGAGCATCAGACGTGGATCGAAGGCTTTCAGGCCCGTGATCTCTTTTTTCGAGAGCGGACGACGCCAGGCTTTTTCGGCGAAAGCCACCACCGCGTTCTTGTGCGGCTCGATGGCGGCTTTTTGCAGCGCTTTGAACTTGGCGGCGGCTTGCAGGATGGGCTCGCGCATCGGCTCGAAGGCGCTGGGCTTGGCGTCTTGCGTGGCGAACTGGAAAAGCTGCTCAAAAACATCCACCTGCTTCAGCGGCCATTCGCTGACGAAGCGCAGTTCGTCCCATGCGCGGTCCAACTCCGCTGATTCGGCTTCGGAGAGCATCAAACGCCGCAAAGCCTCGTCCTCGCGATAGAACAGCGTCAGCGTGACCACCTCATCCACCGGCACGATGCGCGTGTAGCACAGCGCGATGGGGAAAAGGGCGCGAAACTCGTCAAATGCGGCCTCAAAGCGTCCGCGTGACTCGCTGCCGTCATTCACGATGATAGGAGCACTGTGCTGCGTCACGACATTGTTGTCACTCCACTGGCCGTTTTTGACGGCGGACTCTGATTTCCCGGCCACGAGACTGGTGATGCTTTCCGGCTTTTGGGTGAGGACCTGCATTTGCACGCTGCCGATAGTCTTGGAGGCTAGTCTGCCGGTCACGACGAACTCGGTGCCGTTGGCGAGAGCGGCGGGGATTTGGACTTCGAGGATGGAGGGAGCTTTGGCGGTTAGGTTTGACGGGATTGACGCGGCTGACCTGATTGACAGGAATGGGCGAAGAAGCGGCGAGTTCAGCGGAAAGTCCTTCTTCAAAAAATGCCGCACCTTCACCGCAAGCTCGGGTGAGGGCTTCTTGCGCCATTCTGCGATGGGAGCGGGCACGTCCGGCGCGGCGTCGAGGCTCGCGGGCTGGCTGAGGAAGTGCCAGGGGCCGTTGGGATTGCCTGCGAGAATGTTTGGAGACACATCCTTCGCGAGATCCCAGGCCTTTTGGCCGTCGTTCAGCGTCACATTCACCGCGGTGAGGTCGCAGGCGTGATTTCCATCGCGCGGACCGATGACCAGGGCGACGACTTGCCCGGCCTCGACACGCACGTTTTCAAAGGGGCCCATCTTCAAAACCTGCGCGCCCTTCGTTGCGCCTTTCGCCAGCAACTCGCTGCTGTGGCCACGGCGCACTTCGAGCTGCCAGGTGACGCCATTGCCGCACTCGGGATGGGCGTCGGCGACATCGCCGTGAATGCGGAGCGTGGCAGCTTTTTCAGCCTTCCACGCGATCACGGAAGCTCGCGTGGGCGAGGGATGCGTGGCGATGCTGTGCGCCTTCATCACGCCTGGTGTGCGCACGGTGGCATCGGACGAGTTGGCGAGGACGCTGAGCGCCTGCTCGCCCTGCCAGCCTTTGATGAAGTGGTAATCTGGGGTGCCCTCCAGCTTCTTCGTGAGCAGCGGTTCGAGCTTCGTGGTGCCAAAGCCGAGGTATTCGCGCCATGCGGCCATCAAAGTGGGATCAGCATCGTCTTTGCCACTCGCGATGGCGTTCAGACACTTCTCGGCGTTCGCGATGATCTTCGTGCGTTGCGCTTCGAGATGCTTCACGAGCGCGGGAAGGCCGCTGATGGGCAGCTCGGGCCTGCCTGGGGCGATGAGACGTGGATTTTCCCAGATCACCTCATCATCGGTGCTGCCATCGCCGGCATCGGTGGTGGTCAGGTAGAGCGTGACATCGCGATCCGACGTGAGTTTGACGCGCATCTCGTGTTTCGGCACCAGCGGCGTGACTGGCTCCTGCCAGGCCTTCGGGCCGTTTTCTTTGCCGATGTGGCCGACGTTGGCGAATCGCCACAAAACCTGCTGCCAGGGCTCGATGTCGGCTGCGGTGAGCTTTTTCTCGCGGAACTTCGCACGAAGCGGATCGAGCAAAACGGACGCTTTCGTGCTCGTGAGTGCTTCACGGAGGATTTGCAGGTACTTCGGGCTCAAACCATCGACGCTGCCGCGGTCTTGAAGCGCATCGAGATACTTCGCGAGCGGCAAACGGCCGCCGCCCGTGCCAGTGTCGAGCTTGATGCCTTGCGCGACGGTTTGCGTGCCTGCCGCCTTGGCGGTGTGACGTGCATAGATGTCCCGGATGGCGGCGAGCGCTTCATCCGTCCAATCCTGCGCCGAGGTGCTGGCGGACCAGCGCATGCCATGCGGCGTGAAGACTGCGTGACTCGCGATGTCCTTCGCTGCATCGAGATACTTCGTGAGCAAAGCGGGCGACATCACGAGCGCCGCGCCCGCATTCGTGAATCCTTCGCCAGCCGCGCCATCGACGGGGAACTCACGCGCCGGATCGAGTGACTCGATACCGGTGAGGTCGCGCAGCGTGTAGGTGTATTCCATGTTCGACAGCCGCCGCAACACGACGGGTCCGGGGTCGCCCGCGTTCGCGAGCGCGATTTGATCCAAGGTGCCGCGCACCCAATCGGTGAGCTGCTTCTTCTCCCTGGCGGAGAGCTGCTTTTCCTTTTTTGGCGGCATCTCGCCTAGGTGCATCTGGTCGAGCACATTTTCCCAAATGTGCGGCTCTTTGTGAATGTCCGAGGCTTCGAGATCAAGGTCGCCTTTCTGCTCTTTTGTCGAGTGGCAGTTCAGGCAGTAGGTTTGGAGAATGGCGCGTGTGTCAGCGGCTTGAGCGGCAGACAGGAGTAAGAAGAAGACGATGGTTTTCATGATAAGACCTCCTTCATGACGAAGCACAGGCTGCAAAGCAGAGTTATTCATTTGGTATACCGTTGATGCCGATCACTACGGCACGCCTTTTCATTTCCTTTCGTGCAAGATCGGCCTTCAAGGCATCTTCGCCGCCATCGCATCCACCTCGCTCATCTTGAAGCGGATGCTGACGATGGAGCAGCCGATGTCTTCTTTGCGATAGTTCGCATACGTCGTGGTGACGATGGTCCCGTCGGGGAGCAAATGGATGCCGGGGTAGAAACCGTCTTTGAAGGTCTTGAGCAGGCTCACACGATACTGCCCGGGCCTGCCTTGCTTGATGTCATCGTAGGTGCCGACCCACGCGATGAAGCCGCCTTTGTCCTGCGACTTCGGCGAGGCGTTGCGGAAGACAATCACCATGCGCCCATCAGGCAAGGTGATGCCGTGATGGCGATCACCCGTGAGGCCCCACGGAGCGTCCAAGGCCTGCGACCATGTCTTGCCTTCATCGCGGCTGAACATGACAAGGCTGGTGCCGCTGCGGCGGTTTTCGCGCATGAGGCAGCAGAGTTCGTTGCCATTGGGCGAGCGGAAGACATACGGTTCGCAGGGATGCTTGGCATCGAGCTTGGTGCCATCGCAGACGACGATGGGTGGCGACCAGGTGAAGCCGCCGTCGCGTGTGATGGATTGCAGCACTTGCAGTGTGCCTTCTTCGCCGATGCCGCTGCCGCGATGGAAGAGACCGAGCGACGAGCCATCCTTCAGCCGCACGATGCTGGAGAAGGTCATGATGCAGCGAAACGGATCCTCCTTCGCGATGCGCCCGCCGATGGGAGGCAGCTCGCGCCAAGTTTTGCCGTCGTCCTCGCTCATGATGCGCGGCATGAAGCCCTGATGACGGCCTTCGATGAGCTTCGTGTTCTCCTTGTTGTTCAAAGTGCGTGCGGTAAAGACCCACAGGCGCTCTTTGCCCTGCGGATCGGTGATTCGATAGATGCTCGGGCAGTTCTTGAAATTCACATAGCTCGGCGGCAGCGCATCGTCGATGCGCGTCCAGGTTAAACCCGCGTCATCGCTGCGTGCCATCGGCCCCGCATGACCGCCATGGCCGATGTTCCAGACGCAAAACATCGTCTTGTTATCCGCCAGCAACGCCGTCGTCGGATGCGCGTGATAGTCGCCCTCCTTTGGTGAACCGCGAGCGATGATAATCTGCCGCTGTGTATCCTCGGAGAGGTTGATATGGATCAATGCCTCGCGCTGCTGCTGCCAAAGCACTTTCTTTTCATCAGGCGCGGATTCCCAGGCGCGTTTCGTGACCTTGGTGGCATTGGCGACTTCGGGTTTGGTTTGGCCCACGGAACACACCGAAGACACGGAAAGGACGAGAGGAATGAGGAAGAAGCGAATGTGTTTCATGAGTCCGTGTCTTGAGCGTGGTTGGTGGGCTGATCACTTCTTTGGCGCAGTCGGCAGGGCTTTGACCCACGCAAGGTTGAAGGCGTAGTGGTCCTTGCTGGTGATGAGCTGGATGCGTCCATCGCGGGTTTGAGTGAGCGCGAGGTAGCCGTTGATGTCGGCGGTGGTTTTGCCTTCGGGCGCGATGAGGCGGAGGTTGGGCCAGGTTTTGCCTTCGTCGCAGCTGACCGCGGTGAAGAGGCCAGTGCCAGTGTAGTCGCCGGCGGTGGATTTGAAGACCAGTCCTTTGCGCTCTTTGAAAGGCGTGCGGGCCTCGTCGG
>JBJONJ010000543.1:0-6385 GCA_046051905.1 Verrucomicrobiota bacterium | reverse complement strand
GACCAAACAGGCTGCGGCAAGAAGAAGCCCGGCAAATGCCCAAACCAACCAAGGAAGGCGCTTCCAGATAATGTCCCAAAGCATCAGCCAGTGCTCTGGTTGCCATTGTGGCTTCGAAGAGTTGGGGAGGTTGTTGGGGGCACGACGTTTGGCGCTCATGCCCGCCTAACATTACGGAAAAAGCTACAACGCAACCAAGAGTTGTTCACGAACCTAGCACAGCGGACTTAAACTCCGCTGTCTTTAGTCCTGATAGTTCGGCAAAGGTGTTGATGTCACACTCGACGTCACATTAAAAATTTTTGCGATCAAATCACCCGGTCATTCCCACCATCCACCGGAATCTGAGCACCCGTGACCTTCGCGAACAACGGACTGGCCATTGCAGCGACCATGTTGCCGATGTCTTTGGAGCGGATCTCGACCTTCATGAGGTTCTTGGTCTTGTATTCCTCGACGGTCATGTTGTAGCGGGCGGCGCTTTTGGCGAGGGCTTCGGGGGTCCAGAGCTTGGTGTCGAAGACGGCGTCGGGGTGGACGATGTTGACGCGGATCTTCCACGGGGCGAGTTCGAGGGCGGCGACGCGGCAGAGTTGGGTGAGGGCGGCCTTGGAGCAGGAGTAGGCGCTGGCACCGGGGCCGGGGGCTTTGAAGTTGCGGCTGCCGACGAAGATGATGCTGCCATCGGGGCTGTGCTTCACGAAGGGAATGACCTTGTTCATCAGCTTTTGATGGCTGGTGAGGTTGATCATGAGCGTGCGGTCCCAATCGGTCTGGGCCATGACATCGAGGGCGTCGTTTTTGGGGAAGATACCGGCGTTGCTGACGACGATGTCGATGCCGCCGAACTCGCGGACGGTGAAATCGATGGCGTCCTGCACAGGTTGGTCCTCGGTGAGGTTCACGACGATGCCAATGGCACCGATCTTCGCCATGATCTGCGGGATCTCTTTGTCGATGTCGAGTCCGACGACCTGGGCTCCTTGCTCGGCCAAGGATTCAGCGATGGCGAAGCCGATGCCAGCGGCGCAGCCAGTGACGAGAGCGACTTTGCCCTGATGCACTTTGCGAGCGGGGCCTTTGCGGATTTTGGCCTGTTCGAGGTCCCAGTATTCGATGTCGAAGATGTCTTTTTCGCTGAGCGGTGCCCAGCCGCCGGTGCGCTCGCCGAGCGTGACGGTGGCGGCGGTGCTTTCAGCGATGTCAGCGACAATTTTGGCGTCCTTCAAGGTGTCGCCAAAGCTCACGATGCCGTTTCCGGGCCACACGGCGAAGCGCGGGGCGGCGTCGAGCATGGTCTGGCCGTTGGCGTGAGCCTTGAAGTAGCTCTCGTAGTTCGCGGCGAAGGCTTGGATGCTGGCGGCGTGGTCATCACCAAGCACGGCAGGGATGCGCTTCGTGCGGATGCTGTGATCGGGCGTCAAAGGGCCACGGGTGGCGCAATCGGCGATGTTTGGCAGCGCGGAGTAGGTCAAAGCGGCCTCGCTGGTGCTGAGGCGGGCGATTTGAGGGAAGCCACGGGTTTTGGAGACGAACTGGCGGAGTTTGGCGAGGGCGAGGAGGTCGGTTTTGACCTCGGTGACAGGATTGACCTGATTGACGGAGTTTTGGGCGAGGTAGGCTTCGGCTCTGGTGACGAGCTCGATGTGCTTTTCGTAGCTGGCTTTGGCGTCGTCGGCGAAGGTGAAGAGGCCGTGTTTGAGGAGGACGATGCCTTCGATGCCTTCTTTGCGCAGATCGGTCTTTTGGAGGACTTCGAAGACCTGTTTGGCCAGAACGAAGCCGGGCATCACATAGGGCAGCACGAGCACTTTGGAGCCAAAAAGCTCCTTGGTGCGCTTTTCGCCATCGGCGGCGCAGGTGAGGGCGGAGATGGCATTGGCGTGGCTGTGATCGACGAACTTGAAGGGCAGAATGGCGTGCAGGATGGCCTCGATGCTGGCGGCGGGGGCGTTCGGGTTGGTCATCGCGGCGCGTTGCTGCAGGACCATGTCCTCATCGGTCATGGTGGGCAGTTTGGCCATCTTCAGGAGCGCCTCCATGCGCACGGGAGCGAAGCCTTCCCGCTCGATGGTGGCGAGATCCCAGCCGGAGCCTTTGACGTAGCAGATTTCGACGCTGTCACCGAAGTAGTCCTTCTCCGTGACTTTCACCGAGGTATTGCCGCCGCCGTGGAGCACGAGGGCGGGGTTTTTGCCGAGGAGGCGGCTGGTGTAAACACGTTGGCCGAGGAGGTCGGTGCCGAAGGTGGCGGCTTCTTGGTCGTTCCAAAGAGACTGCATGGTGGGCAAAGGGAGTGGTGAGTGCTTGAGAGAGTGGGAAATGACGAAATCAGAATGAGGAATGCCGAATCAATGAGGAATGAGCGAGAGAATGGGAGCGCAGCATGAGGACAGGCGACTGGGGCATTCGGGCTTCATTCATCATTCCTCATTCTGGTTTCGGCATTTCTAAATCATGCCGAGCTTCATTTTGCCCTCGATGCTGATCATGCCCTGGTTCCAGGCGGGGTCCCAGACGAGTTCGACGGCAGCATCGTCCATCTCCTCGATGGTCATGATGCGGCTCTGGGCATCGGCGGCGATGGTGGGACCCATGCCGCAGCCGGGGGCAGTGAGGGTCATTTTGACAACGGCCTTGTTCTTGCCTTCGGCGTCGGTTTCGACCTTGCAGTCATAGACGAGGCCGAGATCGACGATGTTGACCGGGATTTCGGGGTCATAGACATTCTTGAGCTGGTTCCAGACCTGGCCTTCGAGGTCGCTGACATCGGCGGGGACGTTCGAGGAGGTGCTGGCTTCGGCTTTCTTGTCCGCCTCGGGGTCGATGCCGAGGGCGTCGGCGTCCTTCGCCTGGATGCGGGCAAGACCGAAGTCGGTGGCGACGGTGTAGGTGCCGCCGAGGGACTGCGTGATGATGACCTTCATCCCGAGCGGCAGCTTGATGCTGTCCCCGCTGGGGATCTGGATGGCATCGACTTCGCGTTTGAGTTCGAGGGAGGAATGCATGGGGGGCGTGGGGCGCGTTTTTTGGGGTGAGGGGCCGGGCAGTTACAATGGTTTGCGCCGGTCTGCCTCAAAAAAATGTCTTGAAACCAAGGCGCGTTCCCGGCGTAATGAAGGCCACAATCTTTCCTGCATGAAACAGCCCATGCATGCCCCCGCCCGAACCGAACGCCGGAAAAAATCCTCTCCGGAGGGAATAATTGTCTCGCTATTGCGTCCTAGGGCTGTGCCAATCAGCCTCCTCCATTGAATTTGCTCCGGAGAACGGAGCCCCTGCCAGTGCGACAGATCTCCTCGCACCAACTCACACGAACCCATAATCCAATCATACCAAAACCATGAAGAAACTCCTCACCCTCGTCCTCGCCATGATCGCCGGCTCCGTGATGGCTGCTGAATTCCCGGACATCAGCATCGCCGACCTGAAGCAGGCCATCGCTGACAAGAAGGTCACCGTCATCGACGTGAACGGCGCCGCCTCCTACGCCAAGGGCCACGTTCCCGGCGCGATCAACTTCGCCGAAGCCAAAGCCGACCTCGCCTCCAAGCTCCCGGCTGACAAAGGCGCTCTCGTCGTCGCTTATTGCGGTGGCCCTTCCTGCAGCGCCTACAAAGCCGCTGCCAACAAGGCCTCCGAGCTCGGCTACACCAACGTGAAGCATCTCTCCGCAGGCATCTCCGGCTGGCTCCAGGCCGGTGAAGCCACTGAGAAGTAATTTACGCCTCCGCGTTTCCATTCACCGGACGCCTGCAGCCGCGGGCGTCCGGTTTTTTGTGCTCGGAAGACTACTTTTTGGTCTTCGAAGGGGCTGCGTTCCAGACTTTGACATCGTCAAAGCTGCCCGTCTTGCCCGCGACGCCGAGTTCGATCTTCGATTTGGTGGGATGAGCGATGCCGGAGGACTTCAGCCAGGCCACGCCCTTGCCATCGAGGCTCACCCGCATCTCATCGCCCACGGTTTCGACGACGAGGGCATACCACTTGCCGGTCTCCAGCTTCACCGGGTAGGTCACCTGGCGGCCCGTCAGCAGCTTGGCGACCTCTGCCTTCTTCGCCGGGTCCTTTTTCATGTCGTAGATGTCGCTGCGCATGTTGCCATCTTTCTCGTCGATGATGGTGACGCCGTTCAGACGCACCTGGGCGCGGCACAGGTGGCCGTAGTGGCTGCCGGTGAACTTCCGGTCGTCGAACTCCACATCGATCATCGTGGCTCCGTCAAACTTGACGCGGCATTCCACGACGCTGTCCTGCGTGGGAATCTCCAGGCCGTGCACGGCGGCGTGCGCCTTGATCACCTTGCCATCTGCAGCGGTCACATCCGTTTCACGCGTCTGTGTGCCCTTCAGCTCGCCATTCTCGAACGTGAAGGTGTCCACGACGCGATGCCATCCAGCCTTCGGTGTGCTGGCTGAGAAATCATCTTCAAAGAGCAGCTCCTTCTTTTCGGCGATGGGTTTGGAGGGAACTCGCGGCAGCTTTGAATTGTCGGCAGCGGCGGCGAGGCTGGCGAGGCTGGCGAGGCTGGCGAGGCAGAGGAGGGTGATGCAGGTGATTCGGGTGGTCATGGTGAGAAGGGGCAAGATGAAGAGCGGAACGCCTTCTGGCGAATGCTTTAGGCATCCTTGAGGAAGCATGCTTGCCAAACGCGGCATTTTTTCTCAAACTCGCTGCCCTGATGAAATTCGCCTCTCTGCTTCCCGCCATCGCCACGCTAGGTCTTGCCGCTTTGAACTGCCATGCGGAGGTCAACGTGGTGGAGAAGGTGGCTGAGGATGTGTATTTCCACGAAGGCGAGATCCGTCCATCGGGTCACTGCAACAACGGGTGGGTCGTTTTTGCGGACTATGTCCTCGTCATCGACGCGAACTTCCCCTCCGGTGCCCGCGTGATCATTCCGAAGATCGAGGCCATCACGGACAAGCCGGTGCGCTTCGCCTTCGACACCCACCATCACGGCGACCACGCCTATGGAAACCAAGTGTGGCTGGAAAAGGGCGCCACGCCCGTGGCGCATGAAGGCGCTCTGGCGGAGATGAAGAAATACGAGACCGGTCTCTTCGGCGACAAACCGGGCCGCTGGGAGGATGCGGCCAAGAACCGCAAGGATCTCCAGACCAGCAAGCTGAAGGCTCCCACGCTGCTGTATCGCAACGAGCTCATCTTTGACGACGGGAAGCACCGCGTCGAGTTGCTGCACTTTGGCACCGCCCACACGCATGGCGACGGCTGGGCCTGGCTGCCGAAGGAAAAAATCCTCTTCACCGGTGATGCCTGTGTGAACGGCCCCTACAACTTCACCGGCGATGGCAACATCGGTGAATGGATTCAGACGCTGGAGGCCGTGAAGAAGCTCGGGGCGCAGATCGTCTGCCCCGGCCACGGTCCGCGCGGTGGCCCTGAAATGCTGGAGAATCAGCAGGCCTACTTCAAAGCCTTGCAGGCTGAGGTGAAGAACTTCGCGGGCAAGACCGCCAAGGAAATCGAGGCTGCCGTGCCGACCATCATGGCCACCTTGAAGAAGAACCCGCAGATCGCCCGCTACGCCGGGAATTTCCTTCCCGCTCAAATCGAGAAAGCCTGGATCGAGCAAGGCGGCGAGCCTTGGCCGAAGCCGGAGATTCCGGGGAAGAAGTGAGGCTGCGGCCGGGCGGAGAGGGAAAACTTACGCTTTCCACTACTGGGGAGACGCGGATTAATCCTCCTCGTCCCACTCGGCCATGAGCCGGGCGATCTTGCGTTTCAGGCCCACCTTGGCCGCGGCGGACATGCGATCGATGAAGAGCACGCCGTTGAGGTGATCGATCTCATGCTGGAAGGCACGGGCGAGCAGACCGTCGGTTTCCATCGTGACAGTCTGGCCATCGAGCGTGTCGAAGGTGACCTTTGTCTCGGCGCTGCGGCGGATGTCACCACGCAGGCCGGGGAAGCTGAGGCATCCTTCCTCGCCGGTTTCTTTGGCGCTGCCGAGTTCGAGGCGTGGATTGAGGAAAATGACGGGCATGTGCTTGATGAGGTCGGCAGGCTGGCCGTTCACCTTAAAGTAGCTCACGCACTGCGGATTGTGGGAGACATCGATCACGGCGAGTTGCAGGTCATGGGCGACCTGCGGCGCGGCAAGGCCCACGCCGTTCGCTTCACGCATGGTCTCGATCATGTTCTGCGCCAGTTGGCGAATCTCCGGGGTGACTTGCGTCACGACACGGCATTTGGCACGAAGAACGGGCTCGGGATAGCGGACAATGGGAAGAACCATGCGCGGCCTTTACCCGGAGATGCTCGGTGCTCAACCGGGAACCTCTCCGGATAGGTTTTTCGAGCCCCCATCCGGCAAAAAGCCGTAACACCGCGATCGGAAGGAGGTTAATGCTGGTCGCATGCG
>JBJONJ010000542.1:0-33064 GCA_046051905.1 Verrucomicrobiota bacterium | reverse complement strand
CCGATCAAGGCGCTGGTGAATGAGAAGTTCCTCGCGCTGTGCCGCGATTTCGGTCCCGACAATGTCGGCATGGCCACGGGCGATGCCACGGTGAACCGCCACGCGCCGATCCTCTGCTGCACAGCGGAGATTTTGGCCAACTACGCCCTCCGCGATGGCGTGGCGGCTCCGTTTCGCGAGGTGATCATCGACGAGTTTCACTACTACGCGGACAAGGAGCGCGGCGTGGCCTGGCAGGTGCCGTTGCTCACGATGAGCGAGTCGCGTTTCCTCATCATGTCCGCCACGATGGGCGGCTCGGCTTTCTTCAAAGAAGGACTCACGCGACTCACGAAGGCGGAGACGACCATCGTGGCCTCGCATGAGCGCCCGGTGCCGCTGGAGTTCAGCTACGCGCAGACCTCCGTCGATGTGACGCTGCAGGAGCTCGTGGCGGCGAACAAGGCACCGGTTTATCTCGTGCACTTCACGCAGAACGAGGCGGCGCAATCGGCGCAGGACCTCATGAGCCTGAATTTCTGCTCCGCAGCCGAAAAAGCCTCGATCAAGGAGCTGATGGCCGGCGCGAAATTCACCAGCCCGTATGGCAAGGAGGTCAAAAAGTATCTGAGCCATGGTGTGGGCATTCATCATGCGGGTTTGCTGCCGAAGTATCGCGTGCTGGTGGAGAAGCTGGCGCAGCGTGGCCTTCTCAAAGTCATCTGCGGCACAGACACGCTCGGTGTCGGTGTGAATGTGCCGATCCGCACGGTGCTGCTCACGCGGTTGAGCAAGTACAGCGGCGAAAAAGTTGCCACGCTCACGGCGCGTGACTTTCACCAGATCACCGGCCGCGCGGGTCGTCGCGGCTTTGACGACGTGGGCTACGTCGTGTGCCAGGCACCGGAGCACGTCATCGAGAATGCGAAGATGGAGGCCAAGGCCGCAGGCGATGTGAAGAAGCTGCGCAAGATGGTCAAAAAGAAGCCGCCGGAGGGTTTTGTCGGCTGGAGCGAGGACACCTTCAAAAAGCTGCAATCCGCCTCGCCGGAGCCGCTGGTGTCTCGTTTCCAAGTGTCCCACGGCATGCTGCTCCAGGTGCTGAGCCGCCGTGGCGATGCCTGCGCCGCGATGCGGCAACTCATCGCCGATTCGCATGAGACGGCGAACGCAAAAGCCCAGCACGAAAAGCGGGCGTGGCAGCTTTTCCGGGCGCTGGTGCAGCGAAAGATCGTCGAGATCCTCCCGCCCGCGAAACGCGAGGCCGATGGCACCAAGCTGCGCCTCAATGTGGAGCTGCAGGACGACTTCTCGCTCAATCACACGCTCTCGCTGTATCTCATCGACACGCTGGCACTGATCGATCCTGCCTCCGCCACCTACGCGGCGGATGTGCTGACGCTCTGCGAGTCCATCCTCGAAAACCCGGATGTCATTCTGCGTCGACAACTCAGCAAGGTGAAAGACGAAGCCATGGCGGCGATGAAGAACGAAGGCGTGCCCTACGAGGAGCGCATCGCGAAGCTGGAGGAGCTCGAATACCCGAAACCCTGCCGCGACTTTATCTACAGCACCTTCAATGCCTTCAGCGATGCGCACCCGTGGGTCGGCCAGGAGAACATCCGCCCGAAAAGCATCGCGCGGGAGATGTTTGAGAACTTTCGGAGCTTTGCCGACTACATCCACGACTACGACCTCCACCGCGCCGAGGGCGTGCTGCTGCGCCATCTCTCCAGCACGCTCAAAGTGCTGGCGCAGACCGTGCCGGACAGCTTCAAAACCGAAGCCGTGCAGGAAATGGAGTCCTGGCTCGCCGGCGTGCTGCGCGGCACCGATTCCAGCCTTCTCGATGAATGGGAAAAGCTCCGCGATCCCAACTACAAGCCCGACGAGGTTGAGGAAAAGCCCGTCGAAGCCCCCGACATCACGCGGAACAAGCGTGAATTCACCGCGCTCATCCGCACAGAGATTTTCCGCTACATCCAGCAACTCATCCGCGGCCAGATCGACCTCGCCGAGCTCGACGACTACTACACCGACCACGACCGTATCCGCCTCGACAACGAAGCCCGCAACGGCCGCCACACCTACGTCGAGCCAAGCGACGACGGCCAGACTTGGCGAGTGAACCAAGTCCTCATCGATCCCGACGACCTCAACGACTGGCAGCTCGAATTCCGCGTCGATTTGCCGCAAGCCCGCGAAGATGGAAGACCAACGCTGGTGTTTGTGGGCCTCGGACGCATTTGAAACCCTGTTGGAATCGCAAGGCAATCATGCGACTGCCCTTACCCAGCCTCTTTCCGCATG
Organism: Verrucomicrobiota bacterium; assembly: GCA_046051905.1. Lineage (GTDB taxonomy): Bacteria > Verrucomicrobiota > Verrucomicrobiia > Verrucomicrobiales > Verrucomicrobiaceae > Prosthecobacter. The sequence goes on along the minus strand of JBJONJ010000542.1, from coordinate 30,775 downwards.
GATACTGTGGAGCTAGAGCGTGTCATCAGCAGGAAGGGGGACCAAGAAGGACGAGGGCGGTGATAGAGTCCCTCCGTGTGAAAGTTCGTTGCCTCGCCGCAGCTTCGGTGCTCCATGCTGCCTCTTCCCTGCCACATGAAAGCCCTCGTCCTCACCGCCCCCTGCGAATTCCATTTCGACACCCAGTTCCCCGACCCCACGCCCGCCGCGGGTGAGGTGCTGATCCAGGTGAAGGCCTGCGGCATCTGCGGGAGTGACATCCATGGCATGGACGGTCGCAGCGGTCGCCGCCAGATGCCGATCGTGATGGGCCACGAGGCGGCTGGTGAAATCATCGCGCTGGGCGAAGGCGTGACCGATTGGAAGCTCGGCGAGCGGGTGACCTTTGACTCCACCGAATACTGCGGCGAGTGCGATGAATGCCAGTCAGGCTTCGTGAATCTCTGCCCGAACCGCAAGGTGCTCGGTGTCTCGCCCGGCAGCTATCGCCGTCATGGCTGCTTCGCGGAGCGTATCGCCCTGCCCACGCGCATCCTTTACCGCATCCCGGAGGCGCTTTCGTATGAGAAGGCCGCGTTTGCTGAGCCGGTGAGCATCGCTTTGCACGCCGTGAATCTCGCGGATGGCGTGGAAGTGGGCGAGGCCTTCACGGAGGCAGAAGAAAGCCACTGCGGCGAAGGCTGCGAATGTCACCCGGAACAAAAAGGCGGCACGGCGGTGGTCGTGGGCGCGGGATTGATCGGGCTGCTCGTCGTGCAGGCTCTCAAGGCTCGCGGCTGGGAGCGTGTGATCGCCGTCGATCTCGATGAGAAGCGTCTCGAACTCGCCAAAAAGCTCGGCGCGAGCGAGGCCTTCCACGCGAAGCAGGAAAATCTGGCGAACCACATCCGCGAGATCTGCGGCGGCGATGGTGCGGATGCGAGTTTTGAGGTCGTGGGAGCTGCCGCACCCCTGGATCTCGCGATTCGCAGTGTGTGCAAAGGCGGTCAGGTCATCCTCATCGGCAATTTGCAGCCGAACACACCTTTCCCGCTGCAAGAAGTCGTCACCCGTCAGCTCACCATCAAAGGCTCCTGCTCCTGCGCGGGCGAGTATCCTGAGGCCATCCGACGCATCGAGGACGGCAGCATTCAGGTGGAGCCGCTGCTCAGTGCCTCCGTGCCGCTTTCTGAAGGGGCCGATTGGTTTCAGCGCCTCTATGACAACAAGGAAGGCCTTCTCAAAGTGGTGCTGAAGCCGGAGTAAGCCGACGCCATGCTTTTCAATTCAAGCATCTTCCTCTTCGTCTTCTGGCCGGTGACGCTGCTCATCACCTGGGCCTTGTCGAGGTGGTGGAAGGTGGCTGCGGCGCAGGGTTTTCTCGTGATCGCCTCGCTGTCTTTCTATGGCTGGTGGAATCCCTCGTATGTGCTGCTGCTGGCGGGTTCCATCGTCGTGAATTACGGCCTCGGCTGCCTCATGCTCGCCTCGCGTGGAGGCACACGAACAGCCTGGCTGGCGCTGGGCATCGTGCTGAATCTCGGCCTGCTGGCCTACTACAAGTATTGGGGCTTCCTTTGCACGAATTTCGGCTCCGGGCCGCCGATAGAAACCATCGTGCTGCCGCTGGCGATCTCGTTTTTCACCTTCACGCAGATCACCTACCTAGCGGACATCCGCAGCGGGAAGATCGAGAGCAATGGCTTCCTCGATTATGTGCTTTTCGTGGCCTTTTTCCCGCATCTCATCGCGGGGCCCATCGTGCATCACCGGCAGTTGATCCCGCAGTTTCGCGAGCCGGAGGCCCTGCGGCCCACGCTGGCGGGCATCGTGCCGGGGCTGGCGCTCTTCATCCTCGGTCTGTCAAAGAAGATGCTGGTGGCGGATTTGTTCGCTCCGTATGCGGATCAGATGTTTCAGCAGGCGGCAAGCGGCAGCGGCGTACCGATGCTCCAGGCCTGGTATGGCATCGTGGCCTATGCCTTGCAGATCTACTTCGATTTCTCCGCCTACTCGGACATGGCGCTGGGCATCGCGATGACCTTTCACCTGCGCTTTCCGGTGAATTTCTTCTCGCCTTACAAAGCTGCGAGCGTGATCGACTTTTGGCGTCGCTGGCACATGACGCTCTCGCAGTTCCTGCGGGACTATCTGTATATCCCGATGGGGGGCAGCCGCCATGGCCTGCCACGCATGCTGGCGGCACTCATGATCACGATGCTCATCGGCGGCCTCTGGCATGGGGCAAACTGGACCTTCGTCTTCTGGGGCGGGCTGCACGGGCTCTTTCTCATCGTGAACCACCTCTGGCTGCGCTGGAGGAAAAAAACGGGCCGAGCACCTCTTCCGCGCCCGCTGGGCATGGCGATCACCTTTGTCTGCGTGCTGGTGACGTGGGTCTTCTTCCGCGCCGGTAGCTTTTCGGAGGCATGGACCTTGCTGGGGTCGATGATCGGCCTCGGCGGAGGCGCATCGCCGTTTCCGATCAAGTTTTGGACCGTAGTGTTGATGGTCGCCGGGCTCACGATGGTCTTTCGCGGTCCGAACACGATGCAGATCATGCGCCACACACGCCCGGCGATCGATCCCATCGAGGATGACGGTACACAGTCGCGTCTAACTTGGGCACTGGAGCCACGCTGGGCGTATGTTTGCGGTGCTTTGTTTGCCGCGTGTGTCATCCGGCTGAACCAGCCCAGCCCATTCATCTACTTCCAATTCTGACGATGACCACGAGCACACCGGGCAAGCACCTCCTGCAAATGACCGCCGCCGTCGTGGCGGTCATCGCGCTGATGATCCTCGCCACGCTGCTGATCGATCCCTACCGCGTGTTTGGCATCACGAATTGGAACCAGAAGAACTTCATGCCCAATTCGCGCTACCTTCAAATTGAGGCGCTGAAAACCAAATCCGCCGAGGCCTATGTGATCGGCACCTCGCGAGTGAATTACTACACGGTTAAAGACTTCCAGGAACTGACCGGCCTCACCTGTTACAACCTCACCACGCCGAACGGCTCCCCGCAGGAAAACCTTCTTGAACTCCAATGGCTGCTGGCTCGGCAGAAGCCGAAAATGGTCCTCATGGGGCTGGATTACGACATCCAGTTTCTCAACACCCCACTGACGGAGTCCTATCTTCAAAAGTGGATGCACCCGGAGACCAGCGGCACCCCGCTGTGGCGCTTCCGGCTGGAGTATCTGCGATTCGATGTCGAATCCACCTGGCTCGCCATTAAAAGAAACTTCTTCGAGCGGAAGGTCACCTACCGCTTCGATGTCGAAACCGGTCACTACAGCCTGCCGAAGCGTGATGATGAAATCCGAGATAACTGGCCCGCCTATGAGGCCGCTCAGTTTCAAGGTCAGCCCCCTGAGAAACGCCGGGCGAACCACGAGCATGATGACGCCGTGCGCCAGATCGTGGCTCTTCTGAAGAAACATGGCGTCGAGGCACGCTTCGTCTTCACGCCGATGCATCGCCTCACACTCGCCACGTTTGACCGGCCTGACTATGAGGCTTGGAAGGCACGGATGCGCGAGATCTGCGGCACGGTGGCGGATTTTTCCGAGGATCCGGCCATCATGAACGAGAACCGCCTTTTCTATGAACCGGTGCATTTCAGGGCCGAGGCCGGACGCATGGTGCTCGAAAAGCTCTTCGCGAAGGATCCGAAAGCTCCCTGAGGCCCATTTTCCTGCCAGAAACCGGCGGCGCGGGGTGTTCTTCTTTCCCCGTTGACCTGAACCCAGGCCAGCGGCACAGAACCGCCCCCTTTTTCGCCCCCGTTTAATGCTGGAGAGACCCATCAGGCTCGAACACACCCACCGCATCCTTTTCACCAGGGAGGCCTTTCATGTCCGCAACAACGCCGTGCGGGATCTCGTCACGTTGCACACGCCGCACAAGCTGCCCCGCGTGCTTGTTTTCGTCGATGAAGCCGTCGCCAATGCGAACCGCGATCTGATCGACGACATCGTTGCCTATGGCGAGGTGCATGCGGATGCCTTCACGCTCGCGGACACGCCCATCACCCTGCCCGGTGGTGAGGCCTGCAAGAACGACCTCCGCCTCGTCGAGTGCTGCTGGGATGCCATCAATGAAGCCGCGCTGGACCGTCACAGCTACGTCTTCGTCATCGGTGGCGGTGCGGTGCTCGATCTGGTCTGCTTCGCCGCCTCCACGGCGCATCGCGGCATTCGGCATGTGCGTTTTCCCACCACCACGCTCTCGCAGGGCGATGGCGGCGTAGGCGTCAAAAACGGCGTGAACTACTTCGGGAAGAAAAACTGGATCGGCAGCTTCGCCGTGCCCTACGCGGTGGTGAATGACTTCGCCTTCCTCGAATCCCTGCCCGCTCGCGAACGACGCAACGGCATCATCGAGGCCATCAAAGTGGCTCTCATCCGCGATAGGACCTTCTTTGAGCAGATCGAAGCCATGGCCGCCGATCTCGCCGAGCTGAAGCAGGAAGCGCTGGAGAAGGTCGTTCAACGCAGCGCCGAGCTGCACGTCGAGCACATCGCCACCAGCGGTGATCCCTTTGAGCTTGGCTCCGCCCGCCCGCTCGATTTCGGCCACTGGGCTGCGCACAAGCTGGAGCAGATCTCCAAATTCGCCGTCACGCACGGCGAGGCTGTGGCCATCGGCATCGCCGTCGATCTCGTGTATTCCCGCATGCAAGGCCTCCTCGATGGCGAGACCTGCGAACGCGTGCTGAAGCTCATCGAGAGCATCGGCTTTGCCACCTACTCGCCACACCTCATGGAAAACGGCCGCAGTGGCGAGCCCGCGATCCTCGAAGGCCTGGAAGAATTCCGCGAGCACCTCGGCGGGCAATTGACCGTCACGCTCGTGCCGAAAATCGGTGAAAAGCTCGAGGTGCATGAGATGAACCGCGTGAAGATCCTCAACGCACTCGTCGAGCTGAAGCAGCGGCAGGCTTGAATCGCTAGCCCAGCTTTCTCACACTGGCGGTGCTGTAGGCCGCCTCTGCGAGGCGGAAAGCCAGGTCACAGACCTGGCCTACAGGCCACAGGCTGACATCCTGCCTGGAGAGAGTGTGAGAAATGCGGGCTAGTTAATCTCAATCGTCCGCCCCACAGCGGCTTCAACGATCTGATGAAGCTCGAAGGTCTGCCTTGCGCCCAGTTTTTGTCCCATTTGCGCCGACAGATACAGCGCAGCGGCCGCCGTCACCATCGCCCCAAAGATGCACAGGCCCCAGGGCGATTCGCCGATGCAGAGCTGGCGGGCACCGAGCAGTCCCGAGAAGAGCCCCACAGAGCCGACGATGAGATAGCCATACAAAAACGAGGCCCACATGTTGGTGTTCGGCACGTAGATCCCGGTGAGCTGCGTACCATCGACGCAGGGATCGAGGCTGACCTGCAGCTGCGGAGACATTTGCCACCAAGCGGGTCAAAGCAGCTTCTTCCGCTTGAAGTACACGATCGGCACGATGGCGGAGAGGATGATCGTGACCATCACCAGGATGAAGGCGAAGGCGTTGTCCTGCGCGGGCAGCTTCACATTCATGCCGTAGATGCTGGCGATGAGCGTGGGCGGCATGAAGAGCACGCTCGCCACGGTGAAGATTTTGATGATCTGGTTCTGCTGGATGTTGATGAGGCCCAGCGTCGATTCGAGCAGGAAGGTCATCTCCTGCGTCTGCTGGTTGGTGTATTCGTCGAGGCTCTTGATGTCTCGCATCACGCTGCGGAACTGCGCCGCGAGATCACCGCGCATCCAGGTGGCGGCGTTGTTGAGAAAGAACTGCAGCATGCGGCTGAGGCTCAGCAGGCTCTCGCGCAGGTTTGCCACGAGGGCGCTGCGGCGGCCGAGCAGCTTCACGACCTCCGAGAGGTCCTTTTCCACCGCGGCATCGGTTCTCTGGGTGCTGCGGGAGAAGATCTCGTGGCAGATCTTCTTCAAATCGGCCTCCACGATCTGCAAGGCATCGGCGATGCGGGCCACGAAGAGTTCCATCAGCAGCAAAAACACCGCATCGCTCGACACCGGCGTGCTGCACTGGCGGCGCACTTGATCGACGAGCACGCGAAAGGCGAGCGGGTCGGCATAGCGCACGGTGGTGAGACAGTCCGGCGCGATAACGAAAGAGATCGACGTGCTCTCCGGCTCGGTGGTGTCCAGACCGACGGGAATCCACGCCGTCATGTAGAGAGCACCCTTCTCGGTGTAGAGCCGGCTGGACTCCTCGATCTCCTGCATCTCCTCGCGAGTGGGCAGTTGGTATTCGAGCCACTTTTCCGCCTCCAGCTCCTCCACTCGTGCCGGGTTCATCAAATCGAGGAACACGAGGTTGTCCGGGAACGGACGAATCTTTTCGTCGTTCCAGTCGATGAGCTGACCGTGTTGCGTGAGAAGCCGGACCATGCGGTGAGAAAGGGCGGGCAAAGTAGGCGCGGCAGAAGGAACCTGCCACCGCAAAGGCGCATTCAGCGCATCATTCTTTTAACTCGCCGGCGTGAGCACCACGCGCTGCACATCGAGCACCGCGGCCTTCACCTTGTTCACGGGATCGACGACGAGGAAGGTTTTGCCAGCTTTCGTGAGCTCGATCTGGCCTAGCTTGGCCTCCTGCCAGTTTTGGAAGCCGCCGGTGTCCGCGGTGGTGAACTTCAGTTCCTTGCCACCGCTCTTCACCGCCACTTCGCTCCCTTGGTTGTCACCGCCGCAGCCATAAAACACGCTCACGTTGAACTTCCCGGGCTTCGTCACTTCAAATTCCCACTCCGCGAAGTCGTCTTCGCTCATCCAGTAGCCCAGGCAGTTCTTCTCGGGTTTCGGCTCAAAGCGCATCACTTCGGACCAGGTGGTGGCCGTTTTGGCCTCCAGCGTGAGGCTGCCATCCGCGGCCTGCACCGGCATCGGACCTTCCGGGGCGGGAATGAGGGCGAGTTCATGAATTTCGAGCTTTTTCTCCGCGGCGCTCGCCGGGGCGAAGAGCGCAAAAGCATAGTCACCGGGCTGCTCGACGTCGATTTCACCAAGGTAATGCTTCGCGGGCTCGCGGGAGGCGCTCAGTGTGTTCTTCAGCGCCTGCTCCCCAAAGCGGAACTGCGTCTGCGTGCTCGCAAACGGCATCGTGTAGGTCAGGCGCACCTGGTAGCGGCCCCAACGCTTCGCCTTGAAGCTCTTCCAGTTCCACTGCTCCCAATGCTCGCGTGGATCGTGCTCCACGGCCTGCTTGCCAAAGACGATCACACCCCGTGTCGGCAGATCCGTACGCTCCACCGGCTGGTCGCTGCCAAAAGCACCCACATCGACAGGATTGGCAGCCTTCTTGAAAATCTCATCCGTGTGCTGTCCGGCGGGTGCCTCGGCGGTTTCGGTCTTCTTCGGTTCCTCGGGCTTCTTTTCGGCTTGGGGAGCTTCGACAGGCTTGGCGGCTTTTTTCGGAGCCTCCTGCGGTTTGTCACAGGCGGTCAGGGCGAGCGCGGCGGAGAGCGTGAGGAGCGTCGGGAGTTTCATGGAAGGGCGCCCATGATGGGTCGGGCGGGCCTTGCGGCAAGCACATTGCCGGACAAGTCTCCAGCCCTGCATGAAACTCACCTCCTGGAACGTCAACGGCATCCGCGCCTCGCTGAACAAAGGCCTTCGAGAATACCTGACCGGCGGCGATGCCGATGTCATCTGCCTCCAGGAAACCAAGGCGCAGCAGGAGCAGGTCGATTTGAGCTGGTTCGAGGGCTACCACGCCGTCTGGAACAGCGCTGAGAAGAAAGGCTACTCCGGCACGCTCATCCTCAGCCGCCAGCCCGTGCTCTCGCACTCGCTCGGCATGGGCCTTGCCGAGCATGATCGCGAAGGCCGCCTCATCACCGTCGAGTATCCCGATTTCTACGTCGTGAATGTGTACACGCCCAATTCTCAGGCCGAACTCGCCCGGCTCGACTACCGCCTCTCGTGGGACGATGCCTACCGCGCCTATTTGAAGAAGCTGGAGCAGAAAAAGCCCGTCATCGCCTGTGGTGACCTGAACTGCGCCCATCAAGAAATCGACCTCGCGAACCCCAAATCGAACCGCATGAACCCCGGCTTCAGCGATGCCGAACGCGCCAGCTTCACCCGCCACCTCGACGCCGGCTTCCTCGATGTCTTCCGCCAGTTCGATCCCAATCCCGGCCGCTACACTTGGTGGACGCAACGCACGCCCGATGCCCGTGCGAAGAACATCGGCTGGCGTCTCGACTACTGGCTGGCTTCCGCATCGCTGCGCCCCGCACTGAAGCAATGCATCATCCGCGATGACATCCACGGCAGCGATCACTGCCCGGTGGAGCTGGTCGTCGGCTAAAGACTCAACGCCGCCTGTGCTTCATGCGTTCAGCGGGGTCGTTCATGGGCAAGGAATGACGAAACCAGAATGGCGAATGACGAATCAATGACGAAGTCCGAATCGCGTCGTTTGAGGCATTCGGGCTTCATTCCTCAATCGTCATTCTGGTTTCCTCATTTGAGCGCCGCATGCGCCTCACGCAGCAGTTTCTCGGTCGTCTCCCAGTCGATGCAGGCATCCGTGATGGACTGGCCGCGCACGAGTTGATCGAGCGGTTGCGGGAATTTTTGGCTGCCGCCAACGAGATTGCTCTCGAGCATCGCGCCGATGATGGCTTTTTGGCCGGCGGCACGCTGGCGGACGATCTCGCGGAAGACATCCGGCATGCGGCGATGGTCCTTGGCGCAGTTGCCGTGGCTGGCGTCGATCATGATCGCGGGGGCCAGTTTTGCGGCTTCGAGACCGTCGAGGGTCTCCATGACGTTGTCCGCGCCGAAGTTCGGGCCGTTTTCACCGCCACGCAGGATGATGTGGCAGTCGGGATTGCCGCTGGTCGTGACGGCGGAGGCCACGCCGTCCTCGTTCACGCCGAGAAAGGTCTGCGACTGCATCGCGGCCTTGATCGCGTTGATGGCGGGCGAGATGTGCCCAAACGTGCCGTTTTTAAACCCGAGCGGCATGGAGAGGCCGGAGGCCATCTGGCGGTGCGTTTGCGATTCGGTCGTGCGAGCCCCGATGGCGCTCCACGAGATCAAATCGGCGATGTACTGTGGTGTGATGGGATCGAGCAGTTCGGTGGCCGTGGGCAGGCCGAGGTCGATCACATCGCGCAGGATGCGCCGGGCAAGTCGCAGGCCGTCCGGGATGTTGCAGGTGCCGTCGAGGTCCGGGTCCATGATGAGGCCCTTCCAACCGACGGTGGTGCGCGGTTTTTCGAAATACACCCGCATGACGAGGCAAAGCCGGTCTTTGAGTTCCTGCGCCAGCGTGGCGAGCTTTCGCGCATACTCCAAACCGGCCTCAGGATCATGAATCGAGCACGGACCGAGCACGACGAGGAATCGCGAGTCTTTTCCAAATAAGATGTCGCGAATCTGACAGCGTGATTCGGCGATGAAGGCCGTCTGCGCTTCCGTGGGCGGGATTTCAGCCACCATGGAGCGTGGCGACGGCAACGCGATGTTGGAGGCGATGTGGAGATTGGAGGTCTGGCTCATGGGTGGGTGCCCTTAGCATGAGGATGGGAAATGCTCATGCGGATTCACAGACTGATGGATGTGCGTCGCACGCGATCTCCGTCTTTGAGTATGAACCGGCGGTCTTTGGAAGGAATCGTCTCGGTTTCTGGATCAGTAATCAGCCTGTTTCTGCCAGGGTATGATTTGCCTACGGCGAGGTGATACCATGTGTGGCGATAACTTTTCTCTCTCGTGGTCAGCGGTTTCAACACGGCCAAATCCAAGACCAATCCCAGAGAAGCGCCCGCTGGCAGATGATAGATTCCGGGGCGCTCAAACCCCTTCTGCACCGTGACTTCGATGGTTCCTGGAAGTGACTCGCCAAAATGGGGCAGGTCTCGCGGATGCAGCGAAGGTTCTGAAACGCACGCCGCCAAAAATAAAAGCATGGAGGACAAAACCAACCTCTGCCATCCCTGCGATTGAATCAACTCCCACGAACGCTGAATGGCTCGGGTTGTCAGCGGCTTGTCGGATACAAAAGCGACCTGCTGGGGAATGCCGGCATAGCCTGCCCGAGCGTCGGCGATAGTCTGTCGAAGACTGCGGCCGGGTTTTGTTTCACTGTTGGCAGTAGGCATGGACATCGCAAAAGCTCATCCACGGGCCTTTTTCAGCCACTCACGAAGGTCATCGACGGTTTCTTCTAGGGGAACAAAGTCGAGGAACATATCGATCTGCTGGCGGGTGAGGTTTTTGAAGCGCTGGATGAGAAAGTCGGTGAAAACGCGGATGAGGGTCTCGCGCTCGGCGGCGGTGCCGTTGTAGGAACGCGGGTGAGCATAGGCAGATTACAACCGGCCTGCCCGCATGGAGTCATATCTTGCTCTTTCCAAGGGCCTTGCCACCACTCTCTGCCATGCTCGTTTTTATTGATGAATCTGGAGATACGGGGCTGAACATGGCCTGCAAAGCCACCTCGCCCCGATTCATCGTGACCCTCGTTTTGTTTGAGGACATCGAGCAGGCGACAACGGCTGATCAGCGAATACAGGCGCTTAAAACGGAGATGGGTTTGCGGGCCGAGTTTGAGTTTCACTTCTACAAACTCAAGCCTGCGTGGCGGGAACGGTTTTTGCGTGAGGTGGTAGGCTTCGAGTTCTTCTACTTCTCCGTGGTTCTCGACAAGGCGGGCCTCACTGATCACGGCGTGAAGACGCCCGCCGAACTTTATCGTTACACTTGCGGGTTGGTCTTTGAGCTGGCCAAACCCTATCTGCGAAACGCCACGGTAGTCATGGATGGTCAGGGCACCGAACTACTCCGCCGGGAACTCACCTCCTACCTTCGTCGCAAGGTTCAGACCGAGTCATCCGGCACAGCCCTGATTCATAAGGTGAAGCTACAAGACTCCCACAAAAACAATCTTCTCCAGCTTGCCGACATGGTCTGCGGTGCCGTGGCCCGCTCACTGACCGACAAGCCGGACGCTGCCGTGTATCGTCGAATCATCTCCCATCGCGAGATGCAGGTAGCCCATTGGCCGAAATAAATGGAGTCCGCCGACCCTATCCTCACGGAAAGTGCTCCATACGGTGCCTTTATCGGGTCGGCGGCAATTCCACGACAAAAGTGTACCTGTGGGGAGGGATGTCAATCATCGGAATGCCATTCCTGCGGCTTAGTCTTTCTCTGCTCAATCCTCAACCACCACCGGGTTCTTCGGCTTGAGCGCAAAATAAAGGACCACGCTGATGAGCAGAATAGCTCCGGCGATAAGCGGAGCGGGGCGTTGGGCGTGGTCGGCGCTGGTGATGGCGCTCTGCACACGGACGATGATGAGCATGGCGCAGACGAGCGCTCCAAAGATGGGAACGAGCAGCGGTGGCTCAAAGCCGCCGCGTGGTTCACCGGGGCGGCGTTTGAGGACGACGAGGGAGATGTTCACCGCCGTGAAAACGATGAGCAGCAGCAGCACGGTGGACTCCGCGAGCTGTTTCACACTGCCGCTGAGGATGAGGAGCGAGATGATGCCAAACAGCACGAAGACGGCGATGTGCGGGCTTTTGCGCACGGGATGGACGCTGCCGAGCACGGCGGGCAGCAGACCCTGGCGGCTCATGCCATAGAGCAAGCGCGATCCCATCAGGTAATTCAGCAGCGCAGTGTTGCCGATGGCGAAGATGGTGATGGCTCCATACACCGGTTTGATGCCGGTGAACCATGGTGCAGCTCTGCGGGCCACTTCCATGAGCGGCGCATCGCTTTTCGCCAGCTCCTGCCACGGCACGACAGACACGGCGGTGATGGCGACGGCCATGTAAATGCACGTCGCGAGGATCATCGCGCCGATGAGGCCAAAGGGGACGTTCTTGGCGGGATTCTTGACCTCCTCGCTGACGTTGAGGATGTCCTCGAAGCCGATGAAGGAGTAAAACGTGAGCACTGCGCCCTGCATGATGAGCGCAAAGGTGATGCCGGAGCCGACGCCGCCCGCCGCAGTGTCGCCGGGTGATTGAAAGTAGTCCACGCTACCCCAGTAGCGCACGCCGACGGCAATGATGAAAAGCAGCCCGCTCGCCTCAACGACCGTGCAGAGGATGTTCAGCCACATGCTCTCGCGAATGCCTCGATAGATGACGCAGCCGACGAGAAACACGACACCGATGGAGGCGAGCTTGATGGCGGTGTCATCGAACGTGAGTGCGAACAGTTCGCGAACCTGCCCGATGATCGCCTGCGAGCCGGTGGCCATGCTGGTGAGCCCGCTCATCATCACGGCGATACCGATGACGTAACTGAGCAGCGGTTTGCGCAGCCCGCGCTGCGTCACATACGCCGCGCCGCCGGCTTTCGCATAACGCCCACCCACGCAGGCATACGAGAGGCCGGTGAGCATCGCACCGATCATGGCCATGAGGAAAGCGAGCCACACCGCATTGCCCAAACCGCCCGCCGCTTTGCCGATCAGCGCATAAATGCCCGCACCGAGCATGGAGCCGAGGCCGTAAAACATGATCTGCCAGCCACCGATGGTCTGGGCGAGGGCGGGCTGCTGCGGGGTGTTGTTCTCGGGCATGGGTGCCTACTAGCCGAAACCACGCCCGGCGAGAAGGTAAAATGCCGTCACTGCCTCACCGATTTTGGTGAGGCTGTTTTTCAAGCTCGCGGATGAAACTTCCGATGCGTCTCCTTCAGCCGCGCCTGATCGACATGGGTGTAGATCTGCGTCGTGGCGATGTCCGCATGGCCGAGCATCTCCTGGATGACGCGGAGGTCGGCACCGTTGTTGAGCAGGTGGGTGGCAAAGCTGTGGCGCAGCAGATGGGGATGCACCCGGGCCGGATCGAGACCGGCCTTCGCGGCGCGTTGCTTCACGAGATCCCAGATATGCGCGGTGCTGATGCGGGTGCCCCGCATCGAGATGAAAAGGTGGCTCTGCGTCTTTTTATTCACCAACTCCGGCCGGCCTTGCCCGATCCAGGCGGCGATGGCCTCCCGCGCCGCGCCGCCCACCGGGATGACACGGGTCTTGCCACCCTTGCCTGTGACCCGGATCCAGCCTTCCTCGAGGCTGAGGTGCTCCAGTCGCGCATCCGCCAGCTCCGAGAGGCGCACGCCGCTGGCGTAAAACAACTCCAGCATGGCGCGGTCACGCCGATCGAGCGGCTTGGTGCCGTTCACCGATTCGACGAGCTGGCGTGCCTCGACCTCGTTCAACGTGTCCGGCAGGTGTTTTTCCGGCCGGGGCGGCAGGATAGCCTCCGCCGGATCGGCGGCAAGGTGCTTGCGGGCGGCGAGCCAGCGAAAGAAGATTTTCAAAGCAATCAGCTCGATGCGAGCCGATGACGCCGCGAGGCCGTCCTGCTTCCGCCGCAGGAGATAGTCGGTGAGGTGGTTCGTGCTTACCGCGGCGGCGTCCTGCGAGCCGTGCGTCTGCTGGAACCAGGACAAAAAATTCTCCAGCATGCGCCGCACAAGCATCTGGTAGTTCACGGAAAGGCCGCGCTCCGTAGCAAGATGGAGGATGAAGCGTTCAATGAGGTCCGGCACGAGCACCAGCATGTCACAAGGGCGGGTTGAAGACAAAAAAATTACATTGCCGGGAAGCGCCGCCCCCGGCAAAGATGTCGGCTGCACATCGTCCCAGCCCCTCACCCCACCTCGTTTTATGGCCTCCTACAACAAAGTCATGCTCATCGGCAATCTCACCCGTGACCCGGAAGTACGCTATACCCCCAAGGGCAGCGCCGTGTGTGACATCGGCCTGGCGGTGAACCGCGTGTACACCTCCGACAGCGGTGAAAAGGTGGAGGAAGTCACTTTCGTCGATGTCGTGCTCTGGTCGAAGATGGCCGAGCTGGCCGGCAAGTATCTGCACAAAGGCCGCCCGGTCTTTATCGAGGGCCGTTTGCAGATGGATTCCTGGGAGGACAAGCAGACTGGTCAGAAGCGCACCCGCCTCCGCGTGGTGGGCGAGCAGATGCAATTCCTCGGCAGCCCCGGCGGAGAACGCTCCGGCGGGGGTGGCGGTGATGAAGAAGGCGGCGGCTACTCGGGTGGTGGCGGCGGTGGGGGTGGATATGGCGGCGGCGGGGGTGGCGGTGGCTACAATCGCCCGCAGCAGCGCCCCATGCAGGCGCGTGGCGGCTCCGGTGGTCCCGCTCCGGCCCAGCGCCCGCAGCAGCGTCCCGCACCGGCGCAGCAAAACGATGACTTCGGCGAGGGCCCCATCACCGAGGGCATGGAAGATGACGACATTCCGTTTTGATGCCTGATTGAATGACGGAGGAGCATGAGCAGCGCCTTTACCAGATCATTCACCGCATGGTGATCTGGGATGAATCTCGCGAGGATGTGCTCGCGAAGCTGGAGGTCAATGGCATCACCGGCGGCAAGGCGCTCGAAATGTATGCCCGGGCACGAGCAGAGCGCATTGCCGGCCTGCGGGGCAATGCCGTGCGAAAGGGCCTCGCCGGCGCGCTCCTGATGGTCGCCGCCATCGGGGTCTATTGGGCCGCCTGGGAATGGCTGGGCAGCATCACACGGGCGCTCATGATCCTGTGCTTTGTCGCGACCCTGATCGGTTTTTGGAAGGCGACCGAGGGGGTGGTCGGCTACCTGTTTGCACCGACCCGACGCGGCTCGCTGGCGGACGAGGAATAGGGAGGTCGCGTTTGCCCCTTGCCGCTGAATGGCCGGTCGAGTAGGAAAACGGCTTCTTTTCCCGACATGTCCGACCTCAAGACTTATCTCGCCGAACGCTGCCAGCTCATCGACACGGCGCTCGACCAGTTCATCCCCTCCGCGGAGACGCGGCCGGTTTCGCTGCACAAGGCCATGCGGCACAGTGTCTTTGCGGGCGGAAAGCGTCTGCGGCCGATTTTGACCCTGGCGGCCGCCGAGGCCTGCGGTGGCAGCCTGGAGAACGCGATGGCTTCGGCCTGCGCCGTGGAATGTCTGCACACCTACTCGCTCATCCACGATGACCTGCCCTGCATGGATGACGATGACATGCGCCGTGGCGTGCCCACCTGCCACATCGTCTTCGGCGAGGCCATCGCGCTGCTCGCGGGGGATGCCTTGCAGGCGCTGGCCTTTGAACTGACCGCCCGCGCACCCGCCACCAGCCGTCACTCCGCGGCCAGCATGGTCTCCGAGCTCGCCCGCACCGCTGGCAGCCTGCATCTCGTGGGTGGTCAGGTCGCTGATCTCGAGGGTGAGCAGAAGAAGCTGCCGCTGGAAGATCTGCGCTTCGTTCACGAGGGCAAAACTGCCGCGCTGCTCACCACCAGCATCAAACTCGGCGGCATGAGCGCGGATGCCACGCCGGAGCAATTGAAGGCGCTGCACGACTTCGGCATGGCCACCGGCCTCGCCTTCCAGATCATCGACGACATCCTCGATGTGACGCAGACCAGCGAGAAGCTCGGCAAGAGCGCCGGGAAGGATGTGGCTTCCGAAAAGAGCACCTACCCTGCCCTGTTGGGCCTCGATGCCTCGCGGGCGGAGGCGCACCGCCTGACCACCGCGGCGCATGAGGCGCTGACCCTCTTCGGTGAAAAAGGCACCCGGCTCCGCGAGCTCGCGGACTATCTGCTCAAACGCGATTATTAAACTCTCCCATGGCCTCCATCCTCAAATCGCTCAGCCTCATCGCCGATCCCACGCGGGTGCGGATGCTGCTGCTGCTGGAACGGGAGGAACTGAATGTGGCGGAGCTGCAGGAGATCCTCTCACTGCCGCAATCCAACATCTCCGCCCAGCTCGCGAAGCTCAAAGGAGCCGGACTAGTGAGCGACCGCCGCAGCGGCAAAAACCGCCTCTACCATCTCGAAGAACCCGCCGCCAAGGAACGCGACTCCCACGACCATTTCCTGGCCCTGCTGAAGGCTGCGGGAGCGGAGATGCGTGAAACCGCGCAGGATGCCACCGCGCTCGACATCGTGCTGCGCAAACGGGCGGCGACGGCGAAGGCCTATTTCGATGCGCTCGCGGGCAAATTCGGTCGTCATTATATCCCCGGTCGCTCCTGGAAGGCGCTCGGTGAAACCTTGCTGAAGCTGATGCCTCCGCTCGTCATCGCCGACCTCGGCGCGGGCGAGGGCACGCTCTCACAGCTCCTCGCGCAGCGAGCGAAAAAAGTCATCGCCGTGGACAACAGCGAAAAAATGGTGGCCTACGGCTCCGAGCTGGCGGTGAAGCATGGCTTCAACAATCTCGAATACCGCCTCGGAGATCTCGAAAGACCTCCCATCGAGCCAGAGAGCGTGGACCTCGTCTTTCTAAGCCAGGCGCTTCATCACGCACAAAATCCGCAGGCGGCTCTTCGCGGTGCGTTTGGCATTCTGAAGCCCGGAGGGCGCATCGTCGTTCTCGACCTCCTCCAGCACACCTTCGAGAAGGCACGAGAGCTTTACGCGGATGTGTGGCTCGGCTTCAGCGAGGCCACACTGCATGAGATGATGGGCTCGGTGGGCTTTCGCGACATCGAAACAAGCGTCGTCCACCGCGAAACCAGCAGCCCGCATTTCCAGACCATACTAGCCACGGCGGAGAAGTGACTGAGGCGTTTCAGGTTCCAAGTTTCTTGAAACTTGAAACCTATCAAAGCTGGATCTGCATCGCCTGCGCAGCCCGATGAGCCTTCGCACGAGCCTCGTTGATGTTTTCAGCCCTCGCGAGGGTCACTGCCATGCGGCGCTGGCCGCTGACGTTTGGTTTGCCGAAGAGTCGCACCTGCGTGTTTGGTTCGGCGAGCACTTTGTCGAGGCCGCCGAAGCGCACCTGACTCGATTCACATTCGACGAGCACGGCGCAGCTCGCACTGGGGCCATGCTGGTGGATGTTTGGAATCGGCAGGCCGAGGATGGCGCGGACATGAAGGGCGAACTGACTCAAGTCCTGCGAGATGAGCGTGACGAGTCCGGTGTCATGCGGACGAGGTGAAACCTCGCTGAAGATGACGTCATCGCCCTTGATGAACATCTCCACGCCGAAGAGTCCGCGACCGCCGAGAGCACCGGTGATGGCTCCGGCCATGTGCTCAGCGGCTTCGAGTGCTTTTTTGGACATCGGATGCGGCTGCCAGGACTCGCGGTAGTCGCCCTTGATCTGCGTGTGACCGACGGGAGCGCAAAACGAGGTGCCGCCGGCATGACGCACAGTGAGCATGGTGATCTCGTAATCGAACTCGACGAAGCCCTCGACGATGACTTTGCCTTTGCCGGCGCGGCCGCCTTCCTGCGCATATTTCCACGAGTACTCGATGTCGGACGCGGTTTTGACCACGCTTTGGCCTTTGCCGCTGCTGCTCATGATCGGTTTCACCACGCAGGGCATGCCGATCTTCTCAATCGCGGCGCGGAACTCCTCCTCGGTGCTGGCAAAGACATACGGCGAGGTCTTGAGGCCCAAATCTTCCGCGGCGAGACGGCGGATGCCTTCGCGGTTCATCGTGAGCTTGGCCGCACGAGCGGTGGGGACGACGTTGAGGCCCTGCGCTTCGAGTTCGACGAGTGTGTCCGTGGCGATGGCCTCGATCTCCGGCACGATGAGGGCGGGATTTTCCACCTCGATGAGGCGGCGCAGTGCCTCACCATCGAGCATGGAGATCACATGGCTGCGATGCGCCACCTGCATGGCGGGGGCGTTGGCATAGCGATCGACGGCGATGACCTCGCAGCCGAGGCGTTGCAGCTCGATGACGACTTCTTTGCCGAGTTCCCCGGAGCCGAGGAGCATGACTTTGGTGGCGGTGGAGGAAAGAGGGGTGCCGATGGTTGCCATGCCGGGATGTAGGCAGGGTTTGCGCACTTGGCAAGAAGGCGCCCCCCGCTCGTGTGAGGAGCTGTGACATTCCTGCTCGGATGGCACCGACAGAGATCTGAATCCATGAGGATCCGGCCCGCCCAGCGTGTTTACAACCAACGGCACGAATTTGCTTTTCTCAGATTCATTTGAGCTTGTTGCAGGTCATTTGAACCAGCCCAAGCACAGCCACCATCAGAAGATCAGGCGGGGGCATGGATGCGCGACGACGGATTCGGTGGAGGATTTCCCGAATCACATCGGCTGGTGCCGCGGGCAGGGCCACCGCCATCACGCCCCGAGCTTCCGATACAGCCTCTCCAACGCCTCGGGGCTGCGGCAGGCGATCATCGCCTGGGCGAGGATGCTGGCCACGTCGAGGCGGGAGATTTTCACGCCTTGGAGTAACTGCTCCCAGGCGGTGGAACGCATTTTGGCGACGGTTTGAATGCCCAGCAGCAGTGGCAGGGCGGTGGCGTAGCGCAGTTTGCCGTGGGAAACGTGCTGCACATAGCGCAGGCCGCCTTCGAGATGCTCGATGCAGGTTTGAAGCCAGCGCCGCCACTCGGCTTGAAGCTGCTCCGGCTCGCACGGCAGGTAGCAACGGCCATCGCGGGTGTCCTCGCCGATGTCGCGGAGGATGTTGATGAGCTGGAGGCCCTTGCCCATGCGAGCTCCCCAGGCCTGCATCTGCTCCGTCGTGACCGCCGGATCGAGCGAGGATGGCAGCTCGCTGGCGCAGAGCTGCGTCCAAAACTCGCCCACACAGCCGGCGACGAGCCAGGTGTATTCATCCAGTTCCGCGTCATTTGCGAGGCGACGCAGTTTCCCATCGGAAGGAAAGCGACGAATATCGAGCATCTGGCCGTCGATGATGTGCTCCAGCACGCTCTGGATCGCTGCGAGAGGTCGCGGAGCCATCGTGCGCAGCCAGGCGATGCCATCGGCGAATTTTTCCATCAGCCGCCGCTCCGCGTCATCGCTCTGCTTGGGGCAAAACTGCTCACGAAGCACCGTCGCGAGGTTTTCACCAGTTCCGCCATCTCTGACCAAAGTCCGATACTGCTCCAGGCAATCCAACCGCACCGCCTCGCTCACGCTGGCCGTGTCTGCGATGGTATCCGCCGTCCTCGCCAGCAGGTAGGCGAGTGAAATGGGCTCCCGCAGCTCCTTCGGCAGGGCCTTCAGCGTGAGATAAAACGACCGCGACACCGCCGCCAGCAACTGGCCGCCAAGCTCGCGTTCATGATGGGTTTCGTCGGACATGGTACGTTGTTCACGCTTTAGCGTGTCATCAGGATGAAAGCACGCTAAAGCGTGAACAACGTACTCCTTTGCAACACCTCTACGTCCACATCCCCTTTTGCCACCGCATCTGCCCGTATTGCAGCTTTCACAAGCACACGCCGGGCGGGACGGACATGACGGCGTTTGTCGATGCGCTGCTCAAAGAGGTCGAAAAGCAGCCGCTGAAGCCGAAGACGATCTTTTTCGGCGGCGGCACGCCCACGATGCTCAGTGACACGCATCTGGAGCGCCTGCTGCGTGGCTTGCGTGAGCGGGTGGACTTCAGCGAGGTGGCCGAATTCACGATGGAGGCCAATCCACGCACCGTGACGCCTTCCAAAGCCGCGCTCATGCGTGAGATGGGTGTCACACGCATCTCCCTCGGCATCCAGGCCTGGGATGACGCCACGCTCAAAACACTCGGTCGCGATCATTCGCCCGCCGAAGCGGAAGAAACGTGGCAGGTGCTTCGCGAGGCGAAATTCCCCAGTTTGAACCTCGACGTGATGTTTTCGATCCCCGGCCAGGAACTCGACACCTGGCGTCAAACCCTCGAACACTCGCTTTCGCTCCAGCCCGACCACATCTCGGCCTACAACCTCAACTATGAGGAGGACACCGACTTCTTCCGCCGCCTCCAAAAAGGCGAATTCCGCACCGATGAAGGTCGCGATGCCGATTTCTTCCATCTCGCCATCGACCTGCTCGAAGCCGGCGGCTTCGAGCACTACGAAATCTCGAACTACGCCCAGCCCGGCCATCGCAGCCAGCACAACGAGGCCTACTGGCTCGGCGCGGATTACCTCGGCATCGGCCCCGGAGCCTTTTCCACGATCGAAGGCCGCCGCTGGAAAAACGTGCCGGATACAGATCGCTACATCGCCCTCACTCTCGCCGGTGAAAACACGGCGACGGATGTGGAAGTGCTCACCGATGAAAACCGCCGCACCGAACGCTTCGGCCTCGAACTCCGCACGAAGCGTGGCCTGCCTCTCGACCTCATCGCTCCCGATCAACGCCGCATGCTCGACACGCTGCGTGATCAGGGCTTGCTCGATTATGACGAGGCCTTTGTGCGCCTCACCCGCACTGGCAAACCTCTCGTCGATCCCATCGCCGTGGCGCTGATGGGATAAGGTACGTTGTTCACGCTTTAGCGTGCCGTTTGGACGCTCGTCACGCTAAAGCGTGAACAACGTACCATGAGGCTATCGAGCTCGACTTAAAACTGGTCCACCAGATACCGGATGAGATCCGTGGAGGTCACCATGCCGACAACTTTGCCGCCGTTGACGATGGGGAGGGAATGGAAATCACTCTTGGCGAGGATTTCAGCGGCCTCACGGACAGTGCCGGTCTCGGGGAGCGTGATGGGATCTTTTTTCATGACCTGCTCAAGGGTGAGCGTGTGGTCGAGCGTGGCATCGACGGTGCGTTCATCGGTGCCGAAGGCATCGCCAAAGCTCACGCGGAGGATGTCGCTCCAGGTGATGATGCCGATGAGCTGGTCGCCGCTCACGACGGGGAGGTGATGCACGCCGTGCTGGCGGACGAGGGCGCGGACTTTGGAGATCGGATCGCCGTGATGCACGGTGATCACGTTGCGGGTCATGAGGTGGGAGATGGGATCGTTGCGTTTCATGGTTGGGTTGGGTATGTGAGCCAACCTTGCCGAGGCATGCCTTCCCTGCTCCGCGTGGCTTGGGCATGCGTGGCTGGATGTTGCGGGCGCTGCCTCGTGTTGGTAGTTCGGCCTTCAGGCCGTGATTGGGAACTCCCGGAACGGGCTAAAGCCCCCTGCCCGCAGTGCTTCGCCCGCCTACAACGCTTCGCGTAGCGATGTGGGCAGGCACAGCGATGCAGGCGGGGAACTACGAACTACTCGCGTGCTCGCGAATCGATCACAATGGTCACCGGGCCGTCGTTGATGAGGGCCACCTTCATGTCCGCGCCGAAGACGCCGCGCTCGACCTTCCGGCCGGTATCGGCCTCCAGGGCGCTCATGAACTGCTCATACAGCGGGATGGCCTGCTCCGGCCTCGCGGCGCGGATGAAGCTGGGGCGGTTTCCCTTCTTCGTGCTGGCATGCAGCGTGAACTGGCTCACCACCAGCAGCCCGCCGCCGATGTCCTTCACGCTGAGGTTCATCTTTCCCTCCGCATCGCTGAAGATGCGCATCTGCGTGACCTTCGGCACCAGCCAGGCCACATCCTCCGCGGTGTCATTGTTCTCAATGCCGCAAAGGATCATCAAACCGGCCCCGATGCGGCCGGTGACAGTTTGGTCGATGGTAACGGAGGCTTCAGAGACGCGTTGGATGACGAGGCGCATGATTGGGATGGGGTGCGGATTAGTTGTCACGTCCCACGGGCCTCGCGCCAGTGGCTTTGGTCTTCGTCAGCGCATCGCCCAGATCGCCGCGCATGCCAGCGGCGAGCTTTTGGAGCTTCTCGACGACCTCGGGATGCTGCGCGGCCTCATCCTCCGACTCGCCGGGATCACGGCTGAGATCATAAAGTGCCGTCTTTTGCTGCTTCACCGCATAACCATGCCGCGTGGCGATGCCGTCGATGCCGCTTTGAGTGATCGACTTCGGCTTCATCTGGCCAAAACGAGCCGGTTTGCCATCGCGGCCCGGCTCGCCATCCACGGAGATGTAGGGATGGGTGAAGTGCAGTTTCCATGAGCCGCTGCGCACCGCCTGCAATTCATCGCCGCTGTAAAAAAAGAGCGCCTCATGCGGTGAAGCACCGCCTTCGAGCACGGGCAGGATGTTTTGGCCGTCGATCTTCTTTTCCGACGTCTTGCCATCCACGAGCGCGGCGAGAGTCGGCAGCAGGTCGATCTCCATCATCGGCTCCGCGCATTCGAGACCTGCTGGCAGACGGCCGGTCCAGCGGGCGATGAAAGGCACGCGCACACCGCCCTCAAAGCTCGTCAGCTTGCCCTCACGCAGCGGCTTCGCGGAGCCGGCGTGATTGCCGTAGCTGAGGAAGGGGCCGTTGTCGGAGAAGAAGAGGATCAGCGTGTCCTTACCCAGCCCGCAGCGGCTCACGGCATCCACGATCTGGCCCACGGAATCATCCAGTTCCTGCACGACATCCGCGTAAAGGCCTGCGCCGGATTTCCCGCGCCATTTTTCGGAGGCGAAGATGGGCACATGCGGCATCACGTGCGGCACATAGAGGAAGAACGGCTCCGCCTTGTGCCGCTCGATGAAGGCCACGGCCCGCTCCGTGAAGCGCTGGGTGAAGAGGCTCTGATCGGGATCGGTCTCGACGACCTTCAGGCCATCGTAGAGCGGCAGCGGCGGCATCTCCTTGGCCAGCGAGGGATGGTACTTGGTGTTGTCGTTCGAGTACGGGATGCCGAGAAACTCATCGAAGCCGTTCTTCATCGGATGAAACATCATCCGCGTGCCCAGGTGCCATTTGCCAAAGGCCGCCGTGACATAGCCTTTGTCCTTCAGCATCTCCGGCAGCGTCCATTCAGATGGGTTCAAACCTTCGCGACTGGTATGATTCAGCGCTCCCTGCATGCCGACGCGGTTCGCGTAGCATCCCGTCATCAGCGAGGCCCGCGAGGCGCTGCACACGGCCTGCGACACATAAAAGCTCGTCCCCTTCACACCTTCCGACGCCAGCTTGTCGAGGTGCGGCGTTTGGATCGTGCTGGAGCCAAAACAACCCAGGTCCGCATAGCCGAGGTCATCTGCGAGTATCAGCACCACATTCGGCTGACGGGCGAAAACGGTCGAAGCAAGGGTGAGGATGGCAAGGGCGGCGCGGAGCATGCGGCGGAGTGAAACACGCTTGCGCGGTCTTTTCCAAGCAGATTCCTCGCTTCCCAATCATGGCATGCAAGCCAGCGCGACACGCTTCGTTCTGGTGGCCGATGAAACACCTGTTGCTCTGCTTCCTCCTATCGTCCTCGCTCTTTGCTGCGAAGCCCAACTTCGTCATCATCCTCGCGGATGACCTCGGCTATGGCGACATGCAGGCGAACAAGCCAGCGCGCGGCAAAATCGCGACGCCGAACATGAACCGCCTCGCGGCGGAGGGCATGCGCTTCACGGACGGGCATTCGAGCTCGGGCTGCTGCTCGCCCTCGCGCTACACACTGCTCACGGGGCGCTACCATTGGCGCACGACGTTGCAGTCGGGCATCGTCGGCTCGTGGGGGAAGCCATTGATCGCAAAAGACCGCCTGACCATCGCGTCGATGGCGAAGGAGCAGGGCTATGCGACGGCGTGCATCGGCAAGTGGCATCTCGGACGTGACTGGCCGATCGCTCCGGAGCAAAAGGCACACTTTGGCGGGTTCGGTGGGAAAGCGGGCGGCGGTGGTCAGGTCTCGACGACGATCACTGATGCGCATCGCGAGACTTGGAAGGCTGTTTTCTCGCAACGCATCCCTGGCGGGCCCACGGAGCGCGGCTTTGATGAGTATTTCGGCACCGACGTGCCGAACTGGCCGCCGTATTGCTTCATCGAGGGTGATCGCACGGTTGGCATCCCGAGCGAATTGCTGCCCGCATCGAAGCTGGTGAAGAACCAGGCCAGCCTGCAAGGCCCTGCGCTGGCTGATTGGCAGTTAGAAGGCATTTTGCCTGCGTTGGCGATGCGGGCGGAGAAGTTCATCCAAACGCAGTCCGCGGCCAAGAAGCCCTTTTTGCTGTACCTGCCGCTCACCTCGCCACACACGCCGCTGGCGGTGAATGCCGAGTGGAAGGGCAAAAGCGGCCTGAACAATGATTTTGCCGATTTGGTGATGGAAACGGATCACGTGCTCGGTCGCGTGCTCGATGCTTTGAAGGCCGGTGGCGTCGAAAACGAGACCTTCGTTCTTTTCACCAGCGACAACGGCTGCGCGGCCTACATCGGCGTCAAGGAGATGGAAAAGCAGGGCCATTATCCCAGCGGTCCGCTGCGTGACTACAAGACCTCCGTTTATGAAGGCGGGCATCGCGTGCCGTTTGTCGTGAAATGGCCCGGCGTGGTGAAAGCAGGCAGCGTGTGCAAGCAGCTTGTGCTGCAAGCCGACACAATGGCCACACTGGCGGAGATCCTCGAAGTGAAACTCCCGGACACCGCAGGAGAAGACAGCTTCAGCATGATGCCGCTGCTCAAAGGCGAGGATCGTCCGATCCGCACGAATGCGGTAAACACCGCCTGCGGCGGAACGCCAAGCTTTCGCGATGGACCGTGGAAATACGTCGCCCATGCCAAGCCGGAGCTTTACAACCTCGACGAAGACCTCGCCGAGACCATGAACGTGGCCCCGCTACATCCCGATCGTGTCAAAGCGATGCAGGCCGCCTTTGAAAGACTCATTCGCGCAGGCCGCAGCACTCCCGGAACGTCACAGAAGAACGACATCAAGGTCACGCGCTACCCCAAGCCGGCTGGCAGCAAAAAAGGCTGACGCGCAAAAAGCTCTCTGCCGAGCAAACCGGACCGCTCGCGGCGTATGGATGAGCCTCCCTTCCTCCGCCTCATGCAAAGATCACTCGCCCTTCTCACCCTCATTTCCACCCTGCACGCCGCGGAGTCTCCATCGTGCGACTGGGTCTTTAGTGGCGGTGGAGCTTCGCACGACAAGACGCGAGCGGTGACGACGGACAAATCGGGGAACGTGTTTCTCGCGTCGGAGTGCATCGGTGATGCTTCGTTTGGCGATCAGCAGCACAAAACGGCAGGCAGCATGGACATGTGCCTCGTGAAACTGGATGCGAAGGGTAAGGCGCTGTGGGTGAGCGCCATCGGTGGGAGCAAGACGGATCGTGCGTATGGCGTGATCACGGATGCGGCAGGGAATGCGTATGTCACGGGTCACTTTGAAAGCACCGATGCGATGGTGAATGGAGAGGCGCTGCCGAATGCAGGCAGCTACGATGTCTTCACCGCGAAGTTCGCGCCGGACGGCAAGGTGCTGTGGGTGCGGGTGAAGGGCGGCGAGGGCTACGACTATGGCCACGGCATCGCGATTGATTCGAAGGGACATGTCGTCGTCACCGGGGCGATTGGGCGGCAGGTGTTTTGCACGAAGTATGATGCGGAAGGTCGCGAGATCTGGCATCGCACGACCTCGGGCAGCGTTTCCGGCAGCGGTCATGGCATCGCGGTGGATGGAAAGAATCACATCTACCTCGGTGGGAACTCGACCGGTGCGGGCAGCTTTGGCAAAGCGGTGATCGAATCGAAAACGACGGCCGCGCTCGTGGTGAAACTCACGCCAGAGGGCGAGGGCGTATGGGCAAGCGTGATCCCGGGCGCGCCAAGCGCTTTGTATCATGAGATCGCGTGCGATTCGCAGGGGCGCGTGTGGGGCGTGGGCATGTTCAAGGGCAGCGTGAGCGTCGCAGGCCAGACGTTTCAAAGCAGCGGCGAAAAGGACAACGATGGCCTCATCGTGCATCTCGATGCTGATGGCGAGGTGCAGTGGGCACGGCATTTGCATGGTCCGGGCACGGATTACTGCCTCGGTGTGACCACCGATGACCTCGGCACGGCCTTTGTGTGCGGCGATTTCAATCAAGACACCGTGCTCGCCGGTCACGCGCTCGCCACCCGCGGCAGTGGCGACATCTTCCTCGCGGCGTTTGATGTGAAAGGCAGCCTCACCTGGGTGCAGCAGGCCGGTGGCAAGCTGAACGACAACGCCTACCCCATCACCTTCCGCGCTCCCGATGAACTCATCATCGCCGGAGCCTGCGCTGCGCCTGCCACGTTCGATTCTCATGAAGTGACGAAGTCGGGCTCGAGTGATTTGTATGCCGCGAAGTGGAAGCTGAAAGCCCCGTGAGCTTCTCTTCGTCCAAACCCATTCAGCCCTCTCTCGACCGATGAAAAAACTGTTCTTCTTGCCTCGTTTTTGACGCTCGCCGGTGTCTCCGCGCCTGCCGGGCTGGTTTGTGTGCTCGTAGCGGATGAGCGGCAGCCGCAGAAGAAACAGGCCACAGCGAGAAGTTTGTCGATGAGACGATGGCGAAGCTCACGAGCAGCGGCAGGGGCCTTTCGCGTTGTCAAAAAAACCGCCCTGAACTTCACCGGCTAACAGGCTTCGAGATGATGCCAGACGGCCGCATCGACATCCTCCTTGGACGCGGTGATTGGAACCACGCGACCCGCCAGAACGAGTGCCGTGACGAGGTGGCCTTCGTGATCGTTCCAATCGATGGCGGTGAAACTCGACCGCGTGCGTGCACTTCTTCCCTGGTTGAGTTCTCTGGCTGTCGAGATCCAGCACCTCTCGCCGTAATCTCGATCAACATGCTCTCTCCCGAATCCACCACCGCCACCCTGCTCGCCGGGCGAATGCCGCTCACGGCGTTCTTTGCGACCGTCACACGGGATTTTCATCTGGCGGAGGATGTGTTTCAGGATGTTTGTGTGAAGGCCGTGACACGGGCGGACAGCTTTGAGACTCCGGCGCACCTCATGAACTGGGCGCGGCTCACAGGAAAGAATCGTGCTATCGACATCCTGCGGGCTCGCGCTGGGCGCTACGTCGGTCTCAGCGATGAAATGCTGGCCCTGCTGGCGGACGAGTGGCCGGAGCAAAGTCGCACCGATGCCATGCAGGAGGCGCTGAGCCAATGCATCACGCAAATCACGCCGAACAACCGTGAGCTGCTGCGCCTGCGCTACTTCGAACGTCGAAACTGCACCGACGTGGCCGCGATCATGGGCCGCAAGATCGAAACCGTCTATCAAGCGCTTGCCCGCCTGCACAAAGCCCTTGGCGACTGCATCCGCGGCCGCCTTCAAACCGAATCCGCGTCATGAACGACACCGACTTCCTCCACCTGCTCATGCGTCATCAGGACAGCGTGCTCACTCCCGGAGAGATGACCGCATTCGAAGCTGTGATGCGAGATGATCCGGCGAAACGTCAGCTCTTCGCCGAGACTCAACTGTGCTCGATGGCGCTGCATGATCGCTTGCGACAGGAGGCTTTCCAAAGTGGCTGCGGCTTCAGCCGCACTCCGGATCAGAAGCGTTTCACCTGGATCACCCGCCCCATCGCCGCGATGGCCGCCGGGCTCACCATCGGCCTATTCAGCGCCTCCATCGTCTGGGCCATCTCATCGCCCAAGGCAACTACCGAGCGGCTTTCTTCCTTGGTGGACGGCAGTTTTGAGCAAAGGGCCATCGGGCGCGGTTTTCCGCGTCAAAGCGGTGTGTGGAGCGGAGACGAGGCGGACATCGTGGAGCGCACCGCCGGCGATGGGCGGCAGGTTTTGCGATTTGTGAGTCCAGGGGCCGATGAAGCGGACCCGGCTGGCCCGGCCATCTCGTGTGATGTTTTTCAGATCGTGGACCTGCGTCCGCTCCGGGCCGGGCTGGCCCCAGAGGCGGATGCGACGCTGGAGCTGAGTGCGCGCTTTCTCGATGACAGGCCGGCCAATACGCCCCCCTCGGTCACCTTCACCGCGCAGATTTTTCTCTTCAGCGGTGATCCGTCTGACATGCATGCGAATTGGCCTTTCGCCGCGCCAGAGTCGCTCGCCAGCGGGACCTCGCTGCTGACCACGCTTGGAGGTGACGCCGGGCGTTGGAGGCAACGATCGACACGCGTCTTCATGCCCTCTGAGGCGGATTTCGCCGTCATCCAGATCGCCGCCCGGCCGAATATCCGCCCCGCGGTGCTTGCCTCGCTTTATGCGGACGATGTGCGCCTCACGTTGAAGACTCAGCCTGCGTTACCCGTTCGTCTAGCACAGCATTAGCAGGCGGAGGAATCTCTTCTCCTGCCCCCATTTTTGTCAAAAAACCGCACCATGAGCAGCCGCCGCCATTTCCACCGCAGCGCCGGCACGCTCATCGCATTGCCTGCGCTTGAATCCAACGGCTTCAAAGCCTTCGCCGCTCCGAAAGTCGCGACACCGCCGAAGTGCCTGTTTTTTCTCGGCTTTGGCTCTGGGGCTTGACGAATGAGACATGGTCACGGATGCGAAGAAGACGGACGCGGCATTTTATCGCCTGTTTTCGGAGGACATCATGCCGCTGAGCGAGCGACAGGAGATGCTCGAAAAAAACGCAGCGTGCTCAATGCGGTGCTAGAGGATGCAAAGCGCGTGCAAAAAGACGAACAGCAGACAGGTGCTCACCTATCGCCAGCCGGTGGGCACTCTGCTGCAAAGCCTCGACCACCGTGCCACGTTTCGCTGACCATGTCCTCTAGGGCCTCGGCATAAAGCCAAACGCCACGGCGAAAGCACGAGCATGGTGAAGGCGCTGATCATGTGATCGGGAAGCATCTGCAGGCAGAGGAATGGGGGGGAGGAAAATGAATAGCCCGTTCTTCCGCCCCATTCTCCGGCCTAGACCTTTTCTCAAAATGTCTGACAGATTCCCGGCGTCGGGGCAGCGTCATTCGCTCGTCCGCTATTGTCCCAATAGCCTCCTCGCTTTATCCTTGCCACTGAAGCCGCCACGCTCGCCGGTCATTTCAGACATTCTTTTGAGCAAAGGTCTATTGTCTTCCATGAGCTCTCGTCCCCGTTGCTATGCATGCGCCTGGATTTGAGTGGCGAGTTTTTCAGTCCATTCACTCCATGAACCGTCATTTGCTTCTTTCAGCTATTCTGCTCTGCGGTGGACCAATCTAGGCGAATGATATCATCGAGCCAATCCAAAATCAGAAGCACCCGGCTTCCCATGTGCGTTCAGACGATCCCGCAGCCACAACGCGGCGCCGAGCGGGAGAGCGGCGAGCCAGAGGAGCTTGCCGCCGAGGGTTTTCAGATCGCTGAACTGCTTTCCAATGCCTGCGCCAGTGTGAAAGCTGAAGCGGGCATACAACGCGGCGGCACGCAAGAGGCGCAGCGGCGCGGTGAGGAACCAACCGCTTTCCATGTTGAGCACCGTCTGGCACCACAGGCGATGGCCGGCGGCATTTCGGCGTGGATCAGGGCGGCCTGTGACGAGCGAGGGCGCATCCATCCAGTAGATGCGCACGACCTCGTTCACATGGCGGGCGAGATGGTTTTTCGACACCTGACACCACACGACCGATTCGGGGATGTAGTGACCGGAAAGATCCTCCGGGAAGGGAAACTGCCGCACGACATCAAGACGCAGAAACCCCCATTTTTCACCGCGCACCTTGTGGCGGTATTCGAGCGCAGCGGCGGAGCAGTCGAGCGGATCAAGCGGGTAGCGGGTGCCTTCGAGTTGACCGTCCTGATCCTGGCAAAGACCGGTGACACCGGCGAAGCGAGGCTTTTCGGAGGCAGGAATGCTATCCCAGTGATGCTTGAAGCGTTCGAGCGCATTGGGCAGGCAGCCGTCATCGGAGTCGAGCTTGATCCAGAGATCGCCTTTCGACTCACGCAGGGAGACGTTATGCACAGCCCAGGCACCGCGATGTGGCTCCAAAAAGTAGCGCACGGGGAAATCGGCCTCGCGCTGATATTGCTCGACGAGTTCCTTGGTGTTGTCGGTGGAGCCGTCATCGACCACCAGCCATTCAAAATCCCGCAAAGTCTGTGCCTTCAGGCTTTCCCACACGCGGTGGAGCGTGTGGGCGCGGTTGTAGGCGGGCGTGAAAACGGTGAAGAGAGGCATCGAGGCGGAAAAGCTAAGGCCAGCCCATTTTGCCGCAACCAGCTACTTCACGTCCTTCATCTCCAGCAGCAGCGTCATCATCTCCTCCGCCGCGGCATGGGCCACACGTTTCAGCAGGGCCCGGTCGGTGTGGTCGCCGATCTCATAGGTGATCGCGGGGATGCCAAAGGTGTGATGGGCCCAGTAGATGGAGGTGGTCGGAGTCGGCGTGGGGCTGGCGCTGCGCTCGGCGGTGTAGTCCGGCACGCGTTTGCCGATACCGGCGAGCCAGCGGGCGGTGAAGTTCGTCGGCGAGGAGGCGGCCTCGTCCGGCTGCGTGTAAAACACATCACGGAAGGTGGAATGAAAATCGAGCATCAGGAAGAGCCGGCCCTGCTCCTTCAAAGCGAGGATTTGATCGCGGGCTGAGCGTGTCTCCGGCTGGGCAAAGGTGTTCCAGTCCCGGTTGAGGTCCACATGGCCCATGTTGTGCCGCCAGTGACCAGCATCGACACCATCAGGATTCAACAGCGGCATGACGATGAGATGAAATTCCTCACGGAAAGATCTCGCCAGCTCCGTGTCACCCGCCACCGACTCGATGAAGCGCATGAGCGCCATGCTGCCCGTGGTCTCCGGCGGATGCTGGCGGCCGATGATGACCACTTGGCGTTTGGAGTTCGGATTGCCGATGTCGAGCCGCATCAGCGCCACGCCTTTGACGGAAGCTCCGAACGTGGAACGGGTGACAAAGGGCAACCGTTCCAAGGTGGCGGTCCAGTCTTCCATCTCCGCCCGCGACACCGGCTCCTGCGCAGCGACATGCAGCACGCGGGGACCGATCTCGAGTTTCAGCACGGCCTCTTTGCGGTCCTCGGTGTGTTGATAGCACTCCTCCGGCAGGAGCACCCATTGAGTGCCGTCGAGGCTGATTTTGGGACGATATCGCAGCGAGCCTCCCTGGCAGTGGAGGCGCAGCGTGATGGTTTTTTCCTTGTCCGCATAGACCCGAAAGGCAAACCAAGGGCTGTCATTCACCGGCAGATTCTCCGGGCGGACCACCGCGCCGAATTCATCCGGCCCGAGTGCCTCGCAGGCGGTCATGCGTGCCCGTGGGAAATTGGCTTCAAAGGTCACGCCCTGTTCCTGAAAGCGCCAGACGGCCT
>JBJONJ010000541.1:0-6035 GCA_046051905.1 Verrucomicrobiota bacterium | reverse complement strand
CGAAAACCGCCTCGTCGCTTCTCGGCGTCGGCCTTCTCGGAAACTCGCTCGCCAGCAAGTCCTTCGCCGCCTTTGAAGGTTCCTCGAAGCTCAAGCAGGCCGCCACGGCGAAAAACGTCATTTACCTCTACATGAGCGGTGGTCAGTCCCACATGGACACCTGGGACGTGAAGGAAGGCGTCGAGACCGCCGGCCCCACCAAGCCCATCAAGACCAGTGCCGACGGCGTTCGTATCTCCGAATACCTGCCGAACACGGCGAAGCACATGCATCACGGCACCATCGTGAACTCCCTCACCTCCACCCAGGGCGCTCACGAGCAGGGCAATTACATCATGCACACCAGCTATGAGCTGCGGGGCACCATCCGCCATCCCGCCATGGGCGCGTGGCTGAACGTCTTCCAAGGCGGCGGGAACAGCACCCTGCCGAACTTCGTCTTCGTCGGCAATGACAGCCGCCATCCCGGCGCTGGCTTCTTCCCCGCCGCGCAGGCCCCGCTGTTCGTCTCCAATCCGGAAAACGGCCTCAAGAACATCAAGAACAGCCAGCCCGAGAAGCTGCAGGCCCGCATGGCCCTCGCTGACGAGCTCGACAAGGACTTCCGCACCACCTTCGCGCATCGCAACGTCAAGGCCTACGCCGACATGTATGACGATGCCATGGCCATGATGAAGTCGGAGGACCTCAAGGCCTTCGATCTCACTGAGGAAGCCTCCGACGTCCGTGCCGCCTACGGCAAAGAAGCCTTCGGTCAGGGCTGCCTGCTCGCCCGCCGCCTCGTCGAGCGCGGCGTGCGCTTCGTCGAGGTCTCCCTCGGCGGCTGGGACACGCATAATGCCAACTTCGTCGCCGTGCCCGAGCGTTGCGAAACGCTCGACAAAGGCCTCTCTGCCCTGCTTAACGACCTGAACCTCCGTGGCATGCT
Organism: Verrucomicrobiota bacterium; assembly: GCA_046051905.1. Lineage (GTDB taxonomy): Bacteria > Verrucomicrobiota > Verrucomicrobiia > Verrucomicrobiales > Verrucomicrobiaceae > Prosthecobacter. The sequence goes on along the minus strand of JBJONJ010000541.1, from coordinate 5,107 downwards.
CCAGGACACGCTCGTCGTCGTCACCACCGAGTTCGGCCGCACGCCCGACATCAATCAGAATGTCGGCCGAGACCACTACCCGAAGGCCTTCTCTGCGGTCATGTTCGGCGGCGGCGTCAAAGGCGGCTACGTCCACGGCAAAACAGATAAGGAAGGCCGTGAGGTCGTCGAGGACAAGGTCAAGGTGCCTGACTTCAACGCCACCATCGCCTACGCCCTCGGTCTCCCGCTCGATCAGGTCATCTACAGCCCCAGCAAGCGCCCCTTCACCATCGCCGACAAAGGCCAGCCGGTGACGAGCGTGTTCGCGTAAGGCTCACTCACGTTCAAACTCACGAAGCAGCCGCGGCTCCAGCAGCCTCGGCTGCTTTTCTTTGGGCCTCTTTCGCCTCAAACGCCTCCTTGGCGATCTTGCGGGCCGCGGAGACGATGTGCGGGCAGGCTTCGATGCAGAGCAGGGGAATGGCTCCGGACTGTCTTTTGGACTCATCGCCCGGAAACTCATTTCCCGGAGTGAGCGGCCAAAGGATGCGGCGCTGGCAGTTTTTGGCCGCGCAGGTCTTCTTCACCATGTCAAAAGCCTGCTCATCGGAGATCGTATTCGTGAAGCGATACATGCCCGTCTGGCGTCCGAGCAGCTCACGCAGCGGTGTGGAGTTCAAACGATTCGCCTCGTGGGCGGCCGCACAACCGACCGCCGCCGGGTAAAAGAAATCGAGCGCCAGTCGCAGCTCGTCGAGGCTTTCCACATGGAGTTCCCAGCCTCGCTTCATCGTCGGCGCAGAGTGCAGCGGACGAAATTTCCCCGCCGCATCGCACCGGGCGATCTCACGAGCCGCGATGGCACCTTCGTGTGAGGCCAGATCCGAGCTATCACGATCCAAAACATGCCGCAGCGCATAGCCGCCACCCGTTTTGGCCTTCACCGCGATCTCGCCGAGGACATTTCGACCTTCATCGAGCCATGCAGCGAGCTTTTCATTCAACTGCCCACCGCCCACCGCCCACTGCCCACCGACCGCATGCTTCGCATCAAAATCATGCACCTGGTCCAAAATGACCTCCGCCATCAATGACTCGGTGCCGATCGCTCCGCTGTAATAAAGGTTCCGACCATGCAGGTGATGCGGATTGGAATGGAAGAGGCCGATCTCGCTCAAGGCAGCCCCGGTCTCTTCTCGCATGCCGAGCAGCACCGGAATGTCCTGGAAGCTGTGCAGTCCGTCCGCGATGAAAAAGGGCACCACGACCACATTCGGCGCGGTGGTCATCTTGGACCAGTCGGCCACAAACGGAGCCTCCTCCATGTAGGCATCCACCACCTCCGCAAAACCGTAGCCGCCCTCGCGGATGAGCTTCACCTGATCTTGGATGGCTTTCGTTGAGTTCTCATTCAGGTTCGTGCCGTGGCCCACGATGATGAGGCTCGTTTCAGAGCGAGAGACGCCAGGAGCCACCTCATCGGCACGTTGCAGCAGCAGCCGCGTCATGTTCGGATGGATGCCAACCGGATCGCAGTAATGGATGGTTTTGCCATCGCGATGCGTCACCGGCCCGTCGAGGCGCAGCTCACGCGGCAGCACTTGCTGGCAAAAGTAACCTTCGCTGATGAAATTCGGCACGATGTAGATGACCTCGCTCTCCAGCATCTCGTACACCTCCCGCATGTTTGGCTCCTCCTTCCAGAAACAGCACGCCACTTCGCGGAAGAGGCCGCGACGGCGGATTTCATCGGCGTGGAGATGCGTCGGGGCGCTGGAGTCTGGGTTCATCGTCGAACCATGACCGACGAGAATGAGGGCGGCGTGAGTGTGGGAGTTCAAAGCGGGTAGGAAACAGAGTTACGTCAGCCGTGACGGAAACGGATGTCGCGAATTTTGGCCGCGGGCAGGCGGTTTTGGAGTCGCTTGAGGATTTTTCCCTTTTCGAGCATCAGCGCATGATGCGCCGAGGGCTGGATGAGGCGCACGGTGAGGATGCCGCGCTCCATGCTGTCAGGTCGCGTGAGTTTAAAAAGCAGGTCGCCGACGATCTCCTGCCAGGCGGAGAGCACATCCTCCAGCTTCACCCGGTCTGCAAGGCCGGCCGCGGCCACGATTTTGGGTGCCAGATCCGCCACGCTCAGTGTTGGCAGCGTCATCACCGGCCCATCTGACACGCCGCGCCACGCCGCCATCAGGCGATGGCGCATGAGCTGCTTCGGGGTTGGCTTGCGGTCGGACATTGAAATCATGCTAAACCCGCCTCGCCCCGCGCCCAACGTGAATTTGACCCCAGGCCGATTCTTGACTATGCCCTTCGCTCCCATGTCCGCCCTCGACACCCAGATCACCAAATCCGCCGTCCTTCTCGAAGCACTGCCTTACATGCAGGCCTTTCGTGGCTGCACGTTTTTGATCAAAGTCGGCGGCAGTGCCATGGAGGACCCGGTGCAGGTCGATTCCTTCCTGCGCGATGTCGTTTTCCTCGAAGCCGTGGGCATCAATCCCGTCATCGTGCACGGCGGCGGCAAGGCGATCTCCAAAGCCATGGTCGAATCCGGCCTGGAGGCCAAATTCATCAACGGCATGCGCGTCACCGACGATGAGACGATCAAAATCGTCGAGGAGACCCTCGCCCGCGTCATCAACCCGGAGATCGTGAACAAGATCAATGCCTTCGGCGGCAAAGCCGTCGGCATTCCCGGCACCGAAGTCTTCCTCGGCGAGAAAATGAAGGGCGATCTCGGCTGGGTCGGCGAGGTGAACGACTGCAAACTCGGCCTCATCCAGGCCGCGGTGGCCGGCGAGTTCGTTCCCGTCGTGTCGCCCGTCGCCCGTGAGCTCGCCAGCGGCAAAACGCTCAACGTGAACGCCGATCTCGCCGCCTGCGCCCTCGCCAAACGCCTCAAAGCCACCAAGCTCATCTTCCTCAGCGACGTGCGCGGCGTGATGCGCGATCCCAAGGACGACAGCACGCTCATTCCCAGCCTCGACGAGGCCAGCATCGCCAAGCTGAAGGCCGAAAAAGTCATCAGCGGCGGCATGATCCCCAAGGTGGACAGCTCCCTCGACTCCCTCCGCGGCGGCGTCGGCAAGGTCCACCTCATCGACGGTCGCCTGCCCCATGCGCTGATCCTCGAAATCTTCACCGATGGCGGCATCGGCACGGAGATTCACCTCTAAAACCCGGGTTGCCGTTTCATCTGCGGGTATTATTTTCCAGCCATGAGCACCGTCGCTAAAGAAAAGCTCGCCGACATCGTCACCCTCTCCCCCGAAGAGATGCGTGAGATCATGCTTGGAATTCACGAGGCCCTTGAAGAGATCGAAGACATCGAAGATGCGAAGCGCATTCGTGGTGAGATCGAGCGAGGGGAGACCTCTCTTCACTCTTGGGACGAGGTCATGAAAGAACTAGGACTCACAGATGCCGACCTGGATCGTTCAGTTTGAAACCGCCGCCAAAAAGCAGCTCCTCTGCCTCGATCCAGGTTTGCAGCGGCGGATCATGTCCAAGTTGGAAACTCTCAAGGCCAATCCCAGAAGCCAGGGTGCCATCAAGTTGAGTGGTTCATCTTCCTGGCGAGTGCGTGTTGGCGACTACCGCATCATTTACGACATTCTGGATCAACAGCTCATCGTCTCCGTTATCAAAGTCGGCCACCGCCGCGAAATCTACCGCTAAACCATCACTCCACGACTCCATCCTTCCATGTCCACGACGCACCCCGAAACCCAATGGCTCTCGCAATACGTGCTCGGCAACTACGGCCGTTACGACGTGTGGCCGGTGCGAGGTGAGGGCGCGTATGTGTGGGATCGCGATGGGAAGAAGTATCTCGACTTCGCGGGCGGTGTGGCCGTGTGCCCGCTCGGGCATTGTCCGCCGACGGTGGTGAAAGCGCTCGCCGAGCAGGCGAGCACGCTGATCCATGTCTCGAACTGGTATTGCATCGACAAGCAGGCCGAACTGGCGCGTCTCATCGTCGAGGAATGCGTGCAGATTCCCGGCAAGTGCTTCTTCTGCAACAGCGGTGCCGAGGCGAACGAGGGCCTCATCAAATTCGCCCGCAAATACGGCCAGCAGACCGGCGGCCGCTTTGAGATCATCACTTTCACCGGCAGCTTCCATGGCCGCACTTTCGGTGCCATGACCGCCACGGCGCAGGAGAAGATCCACGGCGGCTTCGGCCCGCTGCCGCCCGGATTCGTCTATGTGCCGTTCAACGACCTCGAAGCCCTCAAAGCCGCGATCACCGACAAAACGGTCGCCATCCTCGTCGAGCCTGTGCAGGGCGAAAGCGGCGTGAATGCCGTCACAGCCGAGTTTTTGCGTGGGGCGCAGGCTTTGTGCCGCGAAAAAGACCTGCTGCTGCTTTTGGATGAAGTGCAGGTCGGTTTCGGCCGTGCCGGAGAAATGGCTGGCTGGCGCAGCATCATCCCTGGCGATGAAATTCAGCCCGATGGCATCAGTTGGGCCAAAGCGATCGGCAGCGGCTTCCCGCTCGGTTCCTTTTGGATCAATGACCGCCGCGAACCGGGCAAAGTGCTCGGCCCAGGCACGCATGGCACGACCTACGGCGGGTCGCCGCTCGCCTGCGCCGTCGGCATTGCCACCCTGCGCACGATCCTCGACGAAAAACTCTGCGACAACGCCAAGACCCGCGGCGCAGCCATTGCCGCCACTGGACGTGCCTGGAATCATCCGCTCATCAAAGAAGTGCGTCAGCTCGGCCTCTTCATCGGCTGGGAACTCAACGCGGAGGCCTTCAAAGCCACAGCCGGTGACAAACCTGCCTCCATCTTCCTCGCGCAAAAACTCCTCGATGCTGGCATGATGGTCACCCCCGCCGGTCCGAACGTCGTGCGCTGGCTCTCGCCGCTGAACATCACCGAGGTGCATGCCAACGAAGGCCTGACGATCTTTAAGGGCGTGCTGGATGCTGTGGCGGCCTCGGAATGACGAATGAGGAATTCCGAATGACGAAGCCGGAAGGCCGAACGGGATGTTTTGGCAGGCTTCGAGATTCTGGCTTCGGGTTTCAATCGTCATTCGACCATTCGGAATTCGTCATTTAATCTCCGCCTTCCCCTTTCGCCCCGCCCCCTCATGAAGCATCTCCTTT
>JBJONJ010000540.1:0-3647 GCA_046051905.1 Verrucomicrobiota bacterium | reverse complement strand
ACGAAGACCCTCAAAAACTACACCGACAACGTCGCGCACTGGATCGACACGCCACTGCCGCTCGATGGCAAGGCCGAGGAGGAAATGCAAAAGCACGAGCAGCAGGTCACCGCGCTCAAGGATCAGATCGCCGCGCTCAAAGACGACCTCCGCGATGCCGGCAGCGCCGACCTTCGCCGCAAGAAAACCATCTCCCCCTCCGACCTGCCCGGCATCGTCGTCGATGACACCGAGGCACAAAAAGTCGGCTTCTGGAAACCCTCGACTCACTTCGGACCTTTCATTGGCGAGAGCTATGTGAGCGACAACAACGAGGCCAAGGGCGAAAAGACCCTCACCTTCACGCCCAAGCTGCCCAAGGCCGGCCGCTATGAGGTGCGCGTGGCCTTCAATGCCGGCCCCAACCGTGCCGAAAGCGCCACCGCCACCATCCTACATGCCGACGGCGAGGACTTGAAGGCCTTCAAGCTCGCCACGGATAATCTCAAAGGCCTGCAGTTCGCCTCGCTCGGCACCTTCCGTTTCGAGGCGAATGGCCAGGGCTTCGTTCTCATCACCAATGCCGCCTCCCAGGGCTACGTGACCGTCGATGCGGTGCAATTCCTGCCCGCCGAGGAATCCCCCGATGCGCCAGTCGCTGCCAAAGAATCCAGCAAGGCCAAGGAGCTCAAAGCAAAGCTCTCCGATCTCGAAAAGCAGCTCAAAGCCATCGACAAAAACCAGCCGCCACGTCCCGAAGTCATGTCCGTGGCCGAGGACGAGGCCCCTGAAGATGCGAAGATCCATATCCGCGGCAGCATTCGCAATCTGGGCGCCGTGGTGCCGCGCGGCTTCATCCAGGCCGCGCTACGCCCCAGTGCTCCCGCCATCCCGGCGGATGCCAGCGGCCGCCTCCAACTCGCCCAATGGATCACCTCCCGCGATCATCCGCTTGCTTCACGCGTCATGGTGAATCGCGTCTGGCACTGGCTCTTCGGTGCGGGCATCGTGCGCACCACAGATAACTTTGGTTCCACCGGCGAAGTCCCCAGCCATCCTGAACTCCTCGATTACCTCGCCGTGAAATTCATGGAGGATGGCTGGAACTTGAAGCGCCTCGTGAAGGAGATGGTGATGAGCCGGACGTATCGCATGAGCAGCCAAGGCCACGCCGCCCGTGACGCGGACCCCGATAACCGCCTGCTCTCGCGCATGAACCGCAAGCGTCTCGATGCTGAATGCATCCGCGATGCGATGCTGGCGGCAGCGGGCACTCTGCAGAAAGACCTCGGTGGCCCCGGTGTGCAGGCCGAAGCCGTCGACGCGAACGATCAAAAGGTTCAGAACCTCGAATACGGCTACACCTTCGCCGATACACGCCGCAGTGTTTACACGCCCGCCTTTCGCAATGTCCGCCATCCGCTGTTTGAGGTCTTTGACTTCGCGGACATCAACCAGCCCATCGGTCAGCGCACCACCAGCACCGTGGCCACGCAGGCTTTGTTCCTCATGAACAGCCCGAAGGTGATCGAGCAGTCCCGCGCTGCCGCTGATCTGGTGCTCAAAACGGAGGCCGAGACTACTCAACGCATCCACCTAGCCTTCCAGCGTTCCTTGCAGCGTGCACCGAAGGAGGTTGAGCTGGCCCAAGTGCGCGAGTTCCTCGACTCCAGCGCTTCCGGCAATGCCACGGCCGAGGAAACGCGCGATCTTTGGGCCCGGTTCATTCAAACCCTCTGGTCCACGCCGGAGTTCCGTTTCCTCGATTGATGATTGGCGTTTTGAATCGCCACCATCACAAAGAAATCTTTTTCCAATCATCCAGGCCGCGACACTCTGGATCGCATGAGCCGACTGTGCGTCCACACCATCACCACGAAGCCCCTGAGCCTCGAACAATGCCTCGCCGAGTTTCCGAAGCGCGGCGTGAGCGGAATCACCATCTGGCGGCAGGCTCTCGAAGGTCGTGATCTGGCCTCGGTGAAGCGCCAGACGGCCGATTCGGGCATGGACATCGTCAGTTTGTGCCGTGGCGGCTTTTTCCCGGCCAAATCGGCTGCGGATCGCCAAAAGGCCATCGACGACAATCTCCTCGCCATCGAGCAAGCGCACGCCATCGGTGCTCCGCTCATCGTTTTGGTCTGCGGAGCCGTTCCAGGCCAAAACCTCGTCGAATCACGCAAACAGATCACCGACGGTATCGCGGCCTGTTTGCCGGCGGCGGAGGCGGCGGGCGTGAAACTCGCCATCGAGCCGCTGCATCCGATGTATGCCGATGACCGCAGCGCGGTGAACACGATGAGGCAGGCACATGAAATCTGCGATGCGCTCGGCTCGCCCGCTTCGGTCGGCATTGCCGTGGATGTGTATCACGTCTGGTGGGACCCGGAATTGAAGGCGCAAATCGACCTGGCAGGCCAAACCGGTCGCCTGCATGCCTTCCACATCTGCGATTGGAAAACGCCGACCACGGATCTCCTCAACGACCGCGGCCTGATGGGCGAAGGCTGCATCAACCTCCGCGAAATCAGCGATTGGGTGGACGCCACCGACTTCACCGGCCACCGCGAGGTCGAAATCTTCTCCCACCAATGGTGGAGTGGCGATCAGGGCGAGTTCCTCGATCAAATCGCCTCCAGCTATGCACGGCTCTATGCGTGAACTCTCTTCCATGTTCCTTCTTTGCTTCATGGCTGCCAGTTCGTTGCTGGCGGAGCACCCGCTCCAGCAGCGTGATCAGTGGCAGCTCGAAGACCCTGCCGCCTGGGAATGGCAGGGCGAGGGGCAGGCGACGACGCTCGTGCTGAAAAAGCCTTCGCAATACAAGCCGAAGGTCCGCAGGCCGTTCAATCTGGCCTGGTTCGGCGGCGCGGAGTGGGATTCCTTCACGCTCACCTGCGAAGCACGGCTCGATGTCTTCAACAAGGGCAACAACGATGTCTGCATCGCTTTCGGTGGCCGCAGCGAGTCCGAGTTCTACTACGCGCATCTCGGCGAAACGGCAGACGGTGTGCATCTCCAACTGCATGTGGTGAACAACGCGGACCGCCAAGCGATCACGACGAATCGTGCGAAGACTCTACCCTGGCAGCCGAACCACTGGCATCAGATCAAACTGATGCGTGATGCCGCATCTGGCAGCATCAAGGTCTGGTTTGATGCCGAACTCGTGCTGGAAGCGAGCGACATAACGTTCGCCAAGGGACGCATCGGACTGGGTTCCTTTGATGATCTTGGCGCGTTTCGCCATGTGGTTGTGACACCGAGCTTTGCCCCATGATGAACACACGCCCATCACGACGCACGCTTACAGGCGCCCTCATCGCGGTTCTGACCTGCGCGGGCCTCACCACGCAGGCACTCGGCGCGGAGAGTTGGATCTATCTGGACAATGGTCACGTCCGCCTCGGCATGAACATGGACGCGGGCGGCAGCATCGGGTGGTTCTCGCCCTCGCGCTCCACGGACAATGTGCTGAATGCCTTTGACCATGGGCGCTACGTTCAGCAGTCGTTTTATGGCGACAAAGATGGCTCCGACTGGAATGGCAAGCCCTGGTGCTACAACCCCGTGCAGGGCGGAAGCTGGAAAGGCCTGCCTGCCACCGTGCTCGAATCCAAAGTGGAAGAGCATAGCCTCTATGTGAAGACTCGTCCGCGCCAGTGGGC
>JBJONJ010000539.1:0-9031 GCA_046051905.1 Verrucomicrobiota bacterium | reverse complement strand
GCCATCGCTGCGGCCGGCTTCGACGGTGATGGTTTTGGCTTTACCCGCGTCGAAGAGGAAGGTCTTCCATTCGCTGCCGACACGGAACAGCGCCCCAGCGGGCACGAGCAGGGTCTCATCGCTGTGCCATACGGCCACACGGACTTCGACGCGATAGCGGTCGCCGAGTGCTTTGAGGGCGGGCGTTTGTTCTTTGAAGTCGCTCAAGACGAGCACCCGCTGCTCTTCCACGCCGAGGGCGGAGACCTTGGTGAAGGCGGCGGGTTCGATGCGGCGCACGCGGGCAGGGACGGGGGCACCACCCCATTGCTCGATGGTCACTTCGGCACCGGGCTGGATGTTCACCGCGTCTCTGGAAAGGATCTCCGCCTCGATTTCGAGATCGGCGGGATCGCCGATTTCGAGAATGGGTGCACCGGGGGCGATGATGGTGGCGCTTTCCTGCTGCACACGGAGCACGACGCCGTTCACGGGAGATCTCAATTCGATCACGGCACCGCTTTCGACGGGTTTTTCGAGCTGGAGAAGGGCGGCTTTGGTCTGCGTGAGTTGGAATTCGGCGACTTGCAAAGCGAACTCCGAGGCGCGGACTTCCCGCGCCTTCATCTCGGCCTCGCGTTCAAAGGTGTCGCGATCGGTGTCGCTGATGGTGCCTTTGTCGGTGTTGGTCTTGATGCGGTCCCAGTTCGTCTGCGCGTATTTGAGGCCGGTACGGGCCATTTCGAGCGCCTCCTGGGCCCGGCTGCGGGTGGCGGTGGCGGCATCGACGCGGGCCAACGCTTGCGCTTTGCTCCGAGAATCAAGCAGCGGGGCCATGCCCGGCTCGATGCGTGTGAGAATCGTCTCGCCCATCTTCACGGCATCGCCAGGCTTCAAGGTGACCCGCTGCATGCTGCCACCGACCGGTGCGGCGACGATGTAGCGGTTGCGGATGCGGGTCTTGCCTTCTTCGCTCACGAAAACGGTCAGCGGTCCCGGCTTCACCACGCCCACCTCGACCTCGATGGGTCGCGGACGCATCGCCTGGGCGACGAGGGCGATCAAACCGGCGGCGATCAGCAGGGTGACAAGGCGGCGCAGCAGGCCGCGACCACGCGGCGGGCGTTTGGCCTCCCACGGCGGTTTGCCGTTGGGATCGGGGCGGGCTTGGGGCGCTTCGGACATTTCGGGGGTGCTGCATCATGCGCGAGGTGGATGAATGCGCAGGCGTTTTTTTTCGCCTCGTGAAGGGCTTTTGAGTGTGAAAAGGCAGCGCTGTTCGTTTTGGGCATCCCTGCCATGAAGACACTTCTCACCACTCTCGCCTTGCTGGGCGGCTCGCTGAACGTTCTGGCCGACAACTGGCCCATGTGGCGCGGGGCGAACGGCGACGGCACCTGCGCCGAATCGAATCTGCCCACCCGCTGGAGCCAGACGGAGAACGTGAAATGGAAGGTGGCGCTGCCTGAACGAGGCAACTCCACGCCGGTGGTGTGGGGCGACAAGGTTTTCGTCACCCAGGCCATTGAGAAGGAGGGGAAGCGCTTGCTGCTGTGCTTTGATAAAAAGACCGGCAAGCCGCTTTGGGATGCCAGCACGATCTATCGCGAAAAGGAGCTCACGCATGCCACGAATCCATACTGCGCCGCCTCGCCCGCCACCGATGGCGAGCGGGTGATTGTGTTTCATGCCTCCGCGGGTGTGTTTTGCTATGATCTGACTGGCAAGGAGCTGTGGAAGCGCACGGATCTCGGCAAGCAGCATCACATCTGGGGGAATGGCACCTCGCCGGTGCTCGCAGGCGATCAGGTGTATCTGAACTTCGGCCCCGGGCCGCAGACCACGCTCTACTGCTTCGACAAGAAAACGGGCAAGACCCTCTGGCAGCATGAGGAGCCGGGTGGCGACTCCGGGGAGTCAGGCAACAAAAACTGGCTCGGCTCATGGGCGGACCCGCTGCTGCGCCGGGTGGGAGATCATGACGAACTCCTCATGAGCTATCCGGGCCGTGTTTGCGCCTTCGAACCGCTCAGTGGCAGCGTGCGCTGGACCTGCGCGGGCTTGAACAAGCTGGTCTATAACTCGCCCCTCTTCATCGGCGGCACGGTGATCGCCTTCGGCGGCTACAATGGCATGGGCGTGGCAGTGAAGGCCGGAGGCAGCGGCGATGTCACGAGCACGCACCGTGTGTGGCATCTGCCAAAGGTCAGCCAGCGCATCGGCAGCGGCGTGGTGCATGAGGGGCATCACTACATCCTCAGCGATGGCGGCATTGCCGAGTGTCGCGATTTGAAGACGGGAGAGATGGTCTTCCAAGAGCGTTTGAAGGGGCAAAACTGGTGTTCGCTCGTGCTCAGCGCCGATGGGCTTTGCTACGCGGCCAACCAGATCGGTGATTGCTTTGTCTTCAAAGCCGCGCCGAAGTTCGAGCTCGTCTCGACCAACCCGCTCGGGGAAAAAATCATCGGCTCCATCGCCGTGAGTGACGGGCATCTTTTCATCCGCGGGCACCAGCATCTCTGGTGCATCGGGAAGTGATCTGTGCTTGATGTGCCCATGAGCGTTCCAGACGAGCATCTATCCTCCCGGCGGATTCTGAAATCGCGTGACCAGGCCTGGGCGAGGTCGTTGGCGGGTCTTTGCGTGCGGCTCGGGCTGCCGCCAAATGGGATTTCGATCGTTAGCATGCTGTTTGCCGCCGGGGCGTGGTGGATTTTCATGCATGCGGGCGATCAAACGGGGCCGTGGATCATGGCCGCGTGGCTCGGAGCCATCGCCTGCGTGCAGATGCGGCTCGTGTGCAATCTGCTCGATGGCATGGTGGCAGTGGAGGGCGGCAAAGGATCGCCTGCTGGAGTGATTTACAATGATGCGCCGGACCGCGTGGCGGATGTGCTCATCCTCGTGGGGGCTGGATACAGCGGAGCAGGGGAGCCTGGCGTGGTGAAGCTCTTTGACATGCTCCCGCTGGGCTGGTGCGCCGCCAGCGTGGCGCTGGGCACGGCTTACGCACGCACGCTCGGGGCGGCATTGACCGGCACGCATGACTTTCGCGGGCCGATGGCGAAGCAGCATCGCATGGCCGTTTTGACGGTCGGAGCGCTCATCGAGATGGGGCAGCATTTGGCGCACATGGAACGCTGGGGCATCAAGCTGGCGCTGACGGTCATCTTTGCCGGCGGTCTGTTGACCTGCTGGCGGCGGCTGGTCGTGATGAACGCCACTTTGATGAAAAAAGACTGCAATAAATGTCGCCCCGCTTCATCTTAACCTTGTGCCAGCAGGCAAAACCCATGTTTCAACCTATGAAAAAGCTAATCACCCTCGCTCTCGCCGCCCTCGCCATCACCAGCCTTGCCAGTGATTTTCCCAAGGGCAGTCCCAAGTTCAAAACCAGTGCCATTTCCGCCATGAACGCGGCGAAAAAGGAGCAGAAGCCGGTCGTCATGATTTTTTCCGCCGCCTGGTGCCCGCCCTGCCAGGCAATGAAGAAGGACGTGTATCCCAGCGAGGCGGTGAAGGGCTACCATGACAAGTTCATCTGGGCCTATCTTGACGTGGATGACTCCAGCAACGAGCGGGCTGCCAAGAAGGCCGGGGTGGAAGGCATTCCTCACATCCAGTTCCTCGACGCTGAGGGCAATGAAGTGGGCAAGCAGGTTGGTGGCAACTCGCCCGAGGCCTTTGCCAAGACCCTCGAAAGCATCCTCAGTAAGGCAAAGAATTCGTGAAGCGCAGCGATTGAGCCGCCGCCGCATCCCGCAGTGCAGCTCATGAATGGCTGGCGGCTCGAGGGTCAATAGATGCCGGGTGGAATGATTTTCAGGATCATTCTACCCAGCACCATTTTGCCCTTTCCGGGCTTCGCAAGCAGGTGAAGTTGTTGAGAGGTCAAATGGGAACACCTTGACCTCTTTTCGTATCCGCGGACCCTCCGCTATCTTCCAACCGACCATGAAACGCCGTTCCTTCCTCGCCGCCGCCGCTTCCGCCTTTGCCGCCACGCGGCTCGATGCGCAAAGCATCGCCAAAGCTGCCGCGGACCCCGCCTACAAGATCAAGAACCATGGCATCAAGCACACGCTCATGGGCTGGTGCTGGAAACCGATGGACACGCTGGAACTGGCGAAGCATGCGAAAGAGATCGGTCTCGTGGGCATCGAGGGCATCGATTCGAAGCTGTATCCCGACGTGAAAAAGCTCGGCCTGGAGATTTCCCTCGTCGGCAGTCATGGCTTTGCCAAAGGCCCCTGCAATCCCGCCTTCCACGATGAGGTCGTCACCAAGCTCACCGAGTCGATCAACCTCGCCGCTGATGTGGGTTGCAAGAAGGTCATCACCTTCACGGGCATGAAATTCGATGGCATGGATCGTGACAAGGCCATCGACGCCTGCCTCAGCACCTGGAAGGAAGTGCTGCCACTGGCCGAGAAAAAGGGCGTGACGCTCGTTCTGGAGCATCTGAACTCCCGTGACAGCTCCCACCCCATGAAGGGCCATCCCGGCTACTTTGGTGATGATGTCGATTTTTGTGTCGATTTGATCAAAAACATCGGCAGCCCGCACTTCAAGCTGCTCTTCGACATCTACCATGTGAGCATCATGAATGGCGACATCACCCGCCGCCTTCGCCAGCATGCCGAATACATCGGCCACCTGCATACCGCGGGCAATCCGGGCCGCTGCGAGCTCGACGAGCATCAGGAGATCAACTACCCCGCTGTGATGCAGGCGGTGCAGGAGATCGGCTACCACGACTTTGTGGCCCATGAGTTCATCCCCACCTGGGATGATCCCATTCTCGCCCTGCGCCACGCGGCGATGGTCTGCGATGTGTGAGGTCGGGTGAATGGCACGGCAGGCTCATCGGCCGCGCGTCTTCATCGAGAGGATGCTCGCCCCATGCGTCACGAGACCACTGCCGCCGGTGATGATGCGCCGGACGGGCTCGCCGGTCTGTGGATCGGTCTGGAGCGGTGGATCGCTCATCTTCTGCTGCACCTCAAAGCGGCGAGGGGTTTCATCCGGACGGGAGGGAATGGTTTCGTAAACGTAGGTGGCCATGATTGAAGGGGGGAGGGGCCGGAATCGTGATGCGGGAACGTGTCGATTCAACCGCGAAGCTCGATGCCTGCTCTGGATGGATGGCTTTGCACGCCAGTCGTTTTTGGTGAAGGGTCGAGGATGCGTCTCGCTCTCATCCGCCGCCAATTTTCCGCCACCGGAGGCGCGGAGCTGTATCTGCAGCGCCTGCTGGCGGCGCTGGCAGGCGCGGGGCATGAGGTGCACCTGTTTGCCGAGAGCTGGAAAGGGCAGGCGGAGGGTGTGCCGTTCCATGCCGTCGAATCAGGCGGCGGGCGGGCCGATCGGGCGTGGAGATTTGCTGAAGCCGTAAGAGGCATGCTGGAGGCGGAGCGCTTCGACAGCGTCTTCAGCCTTGAGAGGACTTTGAAGCAGGATGTTTATCGAGCGGGGGATGGCCTGCACCGGGTGTGGTTGGAGCGTCGGAGGCAGTTCGCGCCCTGGTGGAAGCGTCCGTTCATCGGTCGCGGGGCGTTTCATCGCCGCATGATGGCCTTGGAAGCTCAAACCTTCGATCCTGCGAACACGCAACGCGTCATCGTGAACTCGGAGATGGTGCGCGGCGAGATCGCCCGGCACTTTCCAGCCTTCCCACAGGATCGAGTTCACCTGGTGCGCAATGGCGTGGAGGTGGCCCGCTTTCAAAACGCGGATCGAAAGGCCGCGCGGGCTCGCTTTGGACTCCGCGAGCAGGATTTCGTGCTCGTCTTTGTCGGCTCCGGCTGGGAGAGAAAAGGCCTGCCGTGGCTGCTGCGCTACATGGAGGGCCAGACACATGATCCTAACCTGAAACTGCTCGTCACGACGCGGGATCGCATCCGTGGCCGCGTGCCATCGAACGTCATCCTCACCGGCCCGCTGGCCGATGTGGAGAGCGTGTATGCCGCGGGTGATCTGCTGACCTTCCTCCCGATCTATGAACCGTGCTCCAATGTGGTGAGCGAGGCGCTGGCCTCGGGCATCCCGGCCATCACCACCGCGATGAATGGCGCCGCCGAGTGGATCGCACCGGGGGTGAACGGCCAGGTGCTCGATGACCCGCGGGATCTGACTTCGCTGGGCATGTTCATCAACCACTGGCGGATGCATCGCCAGCGTCCCGTGCCCACGCAGGAGCCACTGGACCTCGAAACCAATGTGAGGAACACCCTGCGCACCCTGGAGCTCGCCTCCACCGCGTCATGAATTCGCCCGAACTCGCCGCCGCGGCCTCGCGCCTCTGCCTGGCGTGCGGGATGTGCTGTGACGGCACGATGTTTCAAATCGTGCGCATGCAGCCGGAGGACGAGCCGGAAGTTTTGGCCACCCTTGGATTGCGCATGCGGCATCGCGGTGAGGAGGCCTGGATGGAGCAGCCCTGCGCGGCGCTGAAGCGGCTGTGCTGCACGGTGTATGATCAGCGCCCGGTGCGCTGCCGGAAATTTCACTGCCAGCAGCTCACACGCCTCGAGCTCGCTGAGATCGATGAAGGCGATGCGCTGGCGATGATCGCCGACACGCGAAGGCTCGCAGGCGAGGTGAAGCGGCTCCTGGCCGCCTGCGGCTACCGCGAGGATGGAGCGCCTTTGCAGGAGCAGTTCGACCGGATCACCTCGACGCCCGTGGATGCCACGCTGGAACCGGAACTGGCCGAGGCACGCTCCCAGCTCGAGCAGGCCATGCGGGAACTGCGGCTGAGACTTGCCCGAGAATTCCTCCCCCCGCCTGGAACGCGATGAAGAATTGTTTGCCAGCCGCCGGGGCGTGGCGACAAGCTAGGCCCGCATGAATCCGCGCATCCTGCTTGTCCTCATTTCCTGCATCCTCAGCGTGCTGACCGGTCTCGTCCTCTCCCGGGGCGGGGCAGGGGGAGCTGCGTCACGCACCCGGCCGCTCATCGGCCTCTCGATGGACACCTTGAAAGAGGAGCGCTGGCAGAAGGACCGCGATCTGTTTGTGGCTGAGGCCGCGAAGCTCGGTGCCGATGTCGAGGTGCTCTCCGCCAACAGCAGCGACACGCGCCAGCTCGCCGATGTCGAGGCCCTCATCACGCGGAAGGTCGATTCGCTGGTCATCATCCCGAAAGATGCCGCGGCCATGTCGAAGGCCGTGAATCTGGCCCATCAGGCCGGCATTCCCGTGCTCGCCTATGACCGCCTCATCACCGGCTGCGACCTCGATCTCTACATCACCTTTGACAACGTCAAGGTGGGCGAGCTCCAGGCGCAGTTCCTCGCCGACCGCCTGCCTGCCACGGGCAAAATGCGCCTCCTGCGCATCTACGGGGCGAAAACGGACAACAACGCCAAGCTCTTCAAGCAGGGGCAGGACAACATCCTGCAGCCGCTCATCGCCGCCGGGAAGGTCGAGGTGCTCCACGAGGACTGGGCGGACGACTGGAAGCCCGAAAACGCCAAAAAGATCATCAACGCCGCCATCACCCGGCTGGGACCTAAGTTTGACGCCATCCTCGCCAGTAATGACGGCACCGCCGGTGGTGCCATCCAGGCGCTCACCGAGGAAGGCATCGCCGGAAAAGTGCTCGTCACCGGTCAGGACGCGGATCTCGCTGCCTGCCAGCGTCTGGTGCAGGGCACGCAGACCATGACGGTTTACAAGCCGCTGCACCTCCTCTCCAAACAGGCCGCCGAGCTGGCCGTGCGCCTCGCCAAGCGCCAGCCCGTCATCGCCCGCGATGTCTCGCCCAACGGCCAGACGGATGTTCCATCGGTTTTCCTGCCGATCCATGCGGTAACGAAGGAAAACCTGCGGGAAACCGTCATCCGCGACGGACTGCGAAGCGAAAAGGGCGTATTCGGACAGTGACAGGCAGACGGGACAGATCGCACCGCTGATTGACACCCTGCGCTTCCCGTTCCAAACCTTCCGCCCCTCCCCACCTTTCTCCGCATTACATGCCCGAGACACACGCGCTGCCCGAAAAGGAGTTCCGCTCCTTGGCCCCCGGCTTTTGGTCCGGAAAAAACATCCCTGCCGGAGACTGGAACAGTGCTGCCTGGCAGCTCCGCAACCGCATCACCACCCTGGCGCAGTTGGAGGAGCACCTCACGCTCTCCGAGGAGGAACGCGCGGGCGTGCTGCTCTCCGGGAACAAGCTGGCGATGGCCATCACGCCGCACTATTTTAATCTGATCGACGCCAACGATCCCGACTGCCCCATCCGCCGGCAAGTCATCCCCCGCATCGAGGAGACCTGGGACGACCCCGATGAGATGAGTGATCCCTGTGGCGAGGACAGCCACATGCCCGTCCCCGGCCTCGTCCATCGCTACCCGGACCGCGTGTTGTTTCTGGTCACTGACCGCTGCGCCAGCTACTGCCGCTACTGCACCCGCAGCCGCGTTGTCAGCGGTGTGGGCGAGCAGGAGCTGCACACCGAGTTCGAGGCCGCCTTCCGTTACCTCGAAAAGCACACCGAGGTGCGGGACGTGCTCCTCTCCGGCGGTGATCCGCTGCTCTTCTCCGATGCGAAGCTCGACGCCCTGCTGACCCGCCTGCGCTCGATCAAGCACATCGAATTCATCCGCCTCGGCTCCCGCGTGCCCATTTTCGTGCCGCAGCGCATCACGCCCGAGCTTTGCCGCATGCTCCAGAAGCATCACCCGCTCTGGATGAGCATCCACACGAACCACCCGCGTGAGCTCACCACCGAGGTGCGGGATGCCCTGGCCATGCTCGCCAACCACGGTGTGCCTCTCGGCAATCAAAGCGTGCTCCTCCGCGGGGTGAACGACGACGCGGCTGTCATGAAGAGCCTGCTGCACAAGCTTCTCATGTGCCGCGTGCGTCCCTACTACCTCTACCAGTGCGATCTCATCCAGGGCAGCTCGCACCTGCGCACCAGCGTCATGGAGGGCATCGAGATCATCGAGCAGCTCCGCGGTCACACCACCGGCTACGCCATTCCCCAGTTCGTCATCGACGGCCCCGGCGGCGGTGGCAAAATCCCCGTCAATCCCGACTACGTCCT
>JBJONJ010000538.1:0-5811 GCA_046051905.1 Verrucomicrobiota bacterium | reverse complement strand
GTGGGTGAGTTTTCCCCTATACGCCAGCACAACCCACCTTCCACCACGCCTCAACCCACGAACGCCTGCCTGAAACACACGTCGCGGGCCAAGGAGTAAGATCCCAGCAAACAGCCGAAGGCTGACCAAAGGGCAGGCAAATCGCCTCAACGGGGTCTTGATCGCCTCCGTGCCATCCTTTAGAATCTTCGCATGACCTTCACCCATCGCATTCCTGCTGAGCGGTTGCTCGGACTCGATGTCCATGAGGGCGATACACTTCATGTGATCGCCTTGCTGGACTCGTCGTTTGTCGTGCAGGTGAACCGGGCTGAGGATTCGGCTCCCGCTGCTGGTAAGGCCAGCGAGTGGCTGGAGTCGGCGCGCGGCAGTGTGAAATTGTCTTCGGGGGAAACAGTGGATGATGTCCGCATGGGCTATTATGCCTCCAAGTATGGAATCGCCTCATGAGGAGTCATGCAGGCTGATTCTCGACAAGGCGGAGCAGGTTCGACAGTAGAATGGGGACAGTAGAGCCGAGCAAAGCGAGACAGACAGCCGCAGGCTGCCAGCAGGGAAAGCGAAGCGCATCAATGATCTGACTTTGATGGTTCTGCCTGCCATCACTTCATCACCGCCCCCCGGCTCCAATCCCACCGCTTCACCGCCGCAGCGCATTGATCAGCTCATCCATCTTGTCGAAGAGCATCTGCATCTGCCACTGCTGATAGCTGCCATCGGCGCTTTGGCCCATCGTGCTCACCCCGTTGCTGTTGTTGCTCGTTTGGGCCAAGGCATTCGCGATGGCGTTGTTCAGGTCGTTTATCGTCGCTCGCTGCTGGATGTCAGCATTGAGCGAGGTGAGTTGCGAGCGCATCTCGGCGCTCGAAAGCGGGGCGTTGTTCGCCGGTTTGGTGGGATCGAAGGGCATGGCGTTTCAGAAGACAAGGGGACTTGGAGACTGGGAGAAGAGGAGACACTGCCAGAGGGCCGATGCGGGAGCGATGAGCCAGTCTCCTTGTCTCATCGTCTCCCCATCTCCTCGTCTGGCTTGGTTATGGACTCACCGTCACCTTCACCACATCGGTCCAGTCGCCGTTGGGGGTGCCTTTGTCCCAGAAGCGCATGCGGTATTCGCGGACTTCGGGCGTGCCGGCTTGCAGCAGAGGGCGCTCGTCCATGTAGGGGCTTTCGGTGTCGATGGCTTGGAACTCCCACGCGCCGGTGCCACGGCGGCTTTCGATATACACGCCCATGTGGCCGTATTTCGCGAAGCTCAGCTTCACGCACTGGCAGCCGGTGCCTTGCAGCAGATCGGCGCTGAACTTCGGCAGCGCTTTCTCCGTCGCCGCGGAGCCGACGATGCCCAAATCGGTGCCGATGGCCTCGGTGTAGCCCGCGCTGAGCTTCATCTTGGCGATGAGGGCAAAGATGCGGTTCAGCGTGCCGGGGATGGCAGCGGTCACGCCTGCGGGCAAAGCGGGCGCGGTGAAGGTGGGCAGCACAAAGGGCGTCGTGCCGCCGCCGGTCAGCACGTCATCCACCGCATCCGTGGTGGAGGGGGAAAAGGCCCGCACGGCGGTGAGCCAGGTGCCGAGCACGTAGTTGGCGTATTTCGCATCATTCACACTGGCGGTGATGTCGGCGGCGATGACGCCAAGCACGGCCCCGTGGATCGGGAGCTTGGCGGCGTAGTTGTCGAGCCAGTTGACCTGGTCTCCGATGCGGCTGGGGTAGTAGTCTTGGCGTTTCATTTTGGAGCGTGGTTTGGGTTGAGGTGAAAAGTAGTCGGACGGCTGGTCCCAAAAGCCGCTGTCCCAGTTGGATTGGTCCCAGTTCATGCGAAGCAGAGGGCGAAGGGCTGAGGGCAGAGAGCAGCACCGAGAGGAGCGCGGGCACTCTTGCCCGCTGGTTTAGTGATGCGGAGAGGAGTCTCCGCGCTCCCTTGAAAGGTGGCACCGCTGCGCGGCGCGGGGTGTCCGCTCCGCGTCATGGGGGCACCGCTCCACGCGGCGGGGGCTTCGTTGCGGGAAATGGGGGTGGCCCCCGAGCGCCGGAGCGCTGCCCCCGCGCCGTCCAGCGACGCCCCCGGACGGCGGAACTCCGCCCCCGCGCTAGCCAGCGACGCCCCCGCACAGCGGAACTCCGCCCCCGCCACGGCCAGCGACGCCCCCGTAGGCCGGAACTCCGCCCCCGGAGCGCCCAGCGCTGCCCCCGCGCCGAATGGGGGAGCCGTTTCGAGGCAAAAAACCGCCGTTTCAGGTCGAAAAGCGGCCCCCGAAGGCAAAATCGGGCGCTTGGAGAGGAAAAACGGCTTCATGGCGGGCATCGGTTGCGATGGCTCGGATTGGAGCACAGACCCCACGAGGTCGGTTAGTCCGACATTCAGGACGGGGGGCAAAAGTGGCTTCGGCTTTAGCCGAATCAGGGGCCTTCGGTGCGGCTAAAGCCGCAACCACATTATTCATCCTCGATACCACCGAAGAACTTCTCCAGCGTGACGCCAAGGCCCCAGGCCAGCCGCGCCAGCACATGCACACCGGGGATGGTTTCACCGCCTTCCACCCGGCTGATGGTATCCCGCGAGACACCGCACTTCAGCCACAGGGCATACATGCTCAGGCCGCTGCGCTCCCGAAGCTCCTGATGCCGACGCGGCAACCGCTCGCGGATGCGCTCGGCGTAATCGTGGGCGTCGTGGTTGTCCGCCGCGGTGGGCATGACGGTTCATGCGTGAGTGTTTTCGAGCCTCACTTCTCTGGCTGCGTTGGGAAATCCTTCGCGTATCGGGCCAGCAGCGCGGGCACGTCATTCGGCAGGATGTAGATCTTGCCCTTAATGGACTTCGTCTCGCCGGGTTTCAGGCCGCCGATGCGGAAGTCGGAGTGGAGGCAGCGGGCGACGCCTTGGAAGAGTTCCTGGTAAGGGTCGAAGGCGACGGCGAAGAGTTGTTTCTCATCGCCGCTGAAGCAGCCGATGAGGCCGTTGCTGGGCACCAGTGGGCTGAGCGGTCGCGGGTTTACGTCGGTGCGTGGCACGTCCTGCGGGCACCAGACCTGGCCGGGGATGTAGCGGGCTTCCTTGATCCACGGCTTGATGTCGTTCATGCGTGTGAGCTTGCCGTCGAGGAAGAGGAAGCACTTGGGCAGGTAGTCGTCGATGTCCTTGGCCTTGTTGTCATAGCCGGTGAAGTCGCCAAGGCGGATGCAGGGCTGCGCCCAGTGCGCGCCGGAGGCGGTCGCGGTGGGATTGTGCGCGGTGATGGCAAAGGTGACGTCGTCGGCGCTAGCGGTGATGGTGTGCTCGACAATGACGCCGTCTTTGACCGTGCAGCGCAGCTTCATCGTCTTCTTGTCCTCGCTGAGTGAGAGGAGTTCTGTCGTGTGGCCGATGGTGGTGTCGTGCCAGTCGGCGGTGGTGGAGTTGGTGCGGCAATACGCTTCAAGATAGTTGATGCGAATCTCGCCCTTCGGCAGATGCGGGCCTTGGATGACGAGCCAGTTCTTGTCGCGTGCGAGCGTCAGGTCGGGTGTCTGCGCGAAGGCGAAACTGGTGGTGAGAAGAAGGAAGGCGAGGAGTGGTTTCATGATGTCTGTTGTTGTGGTGATGATGGAATCGGCGGCAGTTCATTCACTCCGCTTTTTCAAAACGCAGCGTCCCCCAGTGCTGTGGGAAGACGCTGGCTTCGGTGGGGATGTCGGTGACGATGGTCATGCGCTTGTTGTGCCAGTAGGCGCGGGCGGTGGTCTCGATGGCGTTGCCGATGAGGATTCCGATGTCGCCTCGCAGTGCTTTGCTCGCATCGGGCTGGAGCCGCAGGAGCTTCAAAGGAATGGAGAACTCGTAGAAGCTTCGCCCGGCGGTGTGCGCTTCCTTGAGTTCGAGATCGGGGCTGGCGTCGAGGATCTCGTCGATGGCCACGGTTTGCACGGGCGACGTGAAGGTTTCGCGTCGTTGGGTGTTGTCGGAGACGGGGCGATAGAGCGTGGCGGTGGGCTTGCCTTGATGCTGGGTCACGAGCAGACGCAGGTCGCCGAGGACGGGCTTGGTTCGGTCGGGTGCGGCGGTTGGGTCGGTGTCGAGTTGCAGGTCGATGGCTCCGCCGCCTTTGAAGAGGAGGGTCTTTGAGTCGGCGACGTTGCGGGTGAGTCGTTCGTGGCCGGGATCGGCAGACCGCACGGCGACGAAGAGCTTGTCATTGCCGGACTGCATCGCGGCTTCGGTCTTGCCGTCGATAGTGACCCACGGGGCTTTGATCCAATCGCCATCAAGACCATCCACGACGGGCACGTTGCGTCCACGGCGCATGAGGATGGTGAGGCCTTCGTCGCGGCTTTTCGCCTGCCGCAGTTTCTCCTGTTCGCTGGCGTAGTTTTGCGAGGCTTGCGCGAGTTCGGCGGTGAACTCGATGGTCTGTGCGGGGAATGGCTGCAGCGTCTCCAATCCATCCAGCCGCGTGATGGTGGAATGGCCGTGACCGGCGACGAGATACACCTTCTGATCAGGCGTTTGCGCCCAGGTGGTCCAGAACGTTTCCTCCGTGAGGCTGAGGTGGGCGAGCGACACGCCGCGTGATCCATCGCGAGGCCCGAGGGTGTAATCTGGCCCGCTGCCGAGGCCGAGCACGCGGCGGTCATGGAACAGCTCCGCCACGAACAGGCCGTCGGTGGTCATGACGAAGATGTTGCCGAAGTTGCCATAGATAGCCCACAGCTCGCCAATGCGTGCGTCGAATGCTTTGACTGGATAGCCAAGCACGCGGCACGGACCGATCACATCGCCGTTGTGCCGAGGCTTGGGCGAGAAGTTCTGGCTGGCGTGCAAGCTTGGCCATTCGTTCGGATAACTCCAGCGCACCTTGCCCTCGCGATAGCCGGTGAAGGGACCACCGCTCACCACCCAGGTGCCGTCGGCGGCGACGAGCGGTTGACCACTGAGGCGTCCTTCAAAGCGGCGCTGCATCCGGGTGAGATCGTAGCTCGGCACTCCGTCTTTGCCGAACTGCGGCGGCTCGATTTCCCAGCCTGCGGAGCTGATGATGCGGAAGTCGGGCAGTATCGTCAGCAAGCCATCGGCACCGGCGCGTTCGATCACCTGCACTTCATCGGCATCGACCGCGCCATTGCCATTCCCATCGCTCCACGAGAGCAGGAATGCCGACTCGTCCTTGCCGCCGAACTTGGATTTCAAATCCAGCGCTTTGAGCGGCGACCAGTTGCTCATCAGCGGCTTGGCATGACCCACCACGGCCACAGGAATCAGGCGATCCCCGCGAATGAGACCCATGCTGATGACCGGCCTGCCGCCGATGGGATTGGAGTTGAAACAATCGACGAGATACGTGCGGCCATCATGATGCAGCGGCAGTTCAGGAGCCCCGGGAAGTGACAGACCGCCATGTTCGTCCGGGCGCGAGAGCACGTTCTTTAACTGCCAGCCTCCCGTCTTCCAATCGAGCGTGAACTCCATCACGCAGCGCGCATTGAGATGTCCGCTGAAGGCGTAGAAGAAGCGCGACGGATCGCTCGCATCGATCGTTCCGCCGCCGCCATAGCCGGAGGGGCCGTAGAAGGCTCGCAGCAGCTTGCCGTCGAGACTCCAGGAGCTCAGGCGCTTCGGTGCCATGTCCGCTTCCGCGATCCACAAGCTGCCATCAGGCGCAATGCAGCACCCGTTCGGATGGTGCAGATGCAGCGGATCGTAGCGGCCCGTTAGAGGCTTGCCGGCCTTGCCGATGGCCGATTGAAACTCGGCCGCTTCGGAAAAGATCTTCACCTGATGACTGGCGCCCCAGTCGCTGATGAGCAGCCTGCCATCGGGATGCACCGTGAT
>JBJONJ010000537.1:0-2980 GCA_046051905.1 Verrucomicrobiota bacterium | reverse complement strand
GACACCGCGCGTCGGCCTCACCTGGTTGCCCACGGAAGAGTGGAGCGCCTTCGCCAGCTACAGCCAGTCCTTCCGCCCGAATTTCGGCAGCGACTCCTCGCTCAGCCCCTTCGCACCGGAGGCCGGTCGCGCCGTCGAGATCGGTGCCCGCTATCAGGACAAGGAAGGCCGATGGGGTGCCTCGCTCTCGCTCTTCGACATCCAGAAGCGCAACGTGCTGCGCTTTGATCCCACCGACCCGCTCGGCAATTTCATGATCAACGGCGGCCAGGTGAACAGCCGCGGTGTGGAGTTCGATCTCAATGGCAACCTCACCGACAGCTTCCGCCTCTCCGCCAGCGTCACCTATCAGCACGCGAAGATCGACGAAAGTGAGGCCTTTGCCACCGGCACCGCTTTGCTGAACATCCCCAGCATCACCGCCAACATGCTCGCTGTGCAGGAGTTTGATCTCGGCAAGTACGGCAAGCTCGGCATCGGCGGCGGCGTGTCCTACGTCGGCGAGCGCACCGGCAATGACGCTGGCACCTTTGACCTGCCAGACTACACCACCGTCCGCGCTCTCTCCTACTGGCAGGCCACGAAAAACGTCCGCGTCACCTTCGATGTGGATAATCTCTTCGACTCCACCTTCTACACCGGCTCCGTGAATCAACACATCGTCGTCCCAGGAGCCGCCCGCACCTTCATGGCCGGCGTGCAGATTTCGTTCTGATCGGTTGGTCGAGGATCGTTCGATCAAAACGCCGCTTTGGTCACCCGAAGCGGCGTTTTGTTTGTCATTCGATTACTTCCGCGCCTCGGCCAGCGCCTTGTCCATGACCTCTTTGAGGCTCACCTCGGCTCCATTGCGGCGCTTGCTCTCGTCAGCGGCTTCCATGAAGGCGTAAATCTCCAGCGTCTCCTCCGGCGTCACGGGCATCACACCCGTGCGGAAGAAATGGGCGATGGAGAAGAGCAGGGGATCATAGCCCTCGTATTTGCCCACCTCGGCGTCCTCGCCCTTCTCGCCCACGGCCTTGCCGCCGTAGCCTTTGCGCTCGGTGAAGGTGCCGGTGCGTCCGCCTTCCCAGGTGCCGGTCACGGTGATCATGCCATCGGCGGTCTTGCCACGCTTCACACTCTGGCAACCGGTGCCCATGATCGTGTAGAGCGACTCCACGCCGTGGATGCCATACCAGAAGAGATCAGGATGATGCTCTTCCAGGCTCGCAGGGCTGCCGGTCTCAGCGGTTTTGACCTTGCCGATGCTGCCATTGCGCACCGCCTGCGTGGCTTTGCCAAAACGAAGTGAGGACGACGAGAAAACCGGGATGCTAGCCTTCTTCGCCGCATCGAAAATCTTGATCGCATCGACCAGCGTGCCAGCGATGGGCTTGTCGATAAAGACCGGTTTATGGGCTTCGAGGCAGGGAAGGAGCTGTTCGAGGTGCGGGCGACCATCATTCGATTCGAGGAAGACCACGTCCACCTTGTCGAGCAGCGCATCAATGCTGGGCACGATCTCCACGCGGAGCTTTTTCACCTGCTCGATGTATTCTGGCACACGCTTGGTGCTCGATTCGATGTCCTTCGAGCCCTGCGCATAGGCGGCCACGATGCGCAGGCCCATGACCTCCGGCTTCTGCGGGTCGGTGTTGCAGGTTTTGGTGAAAGCAACGGCGTGGGAGGTATCGAGGCCGATGATGCCAGCTCGGATGTTTTGAGCGGCGGCGGTGATGGTGAGAGCGGCGAGGGCGAGGAGCGTGCGGAAGATCATGCGCGGGAGACTACGCCGCCCGGCGGCAGTCCTCGCAGAGGGGTTCAACCTTCATTCAGAAATGCTTTACCACGGAATACACTGAATACACGGAATGACGGAGATCTACAGCCCTTCGAGAACTGGCTCAGAGGTTCCTTCCTGATTGTTTTTCCGTGTGTTCCGTGTCTTCAGTGGTTTTTCCCATCTCGGATTTCGGGTTTCAATTTTCAAAAGCCGTGAAAGCTCAAAAAACTCACGAAACTTGCTTCACGGCCCCGGCTTGCCACGATGAGCCAAACCTCATGACTGACTTTGCTTTGTTCCGCCTTCCCGATGGACGAGCGTGGCTCGGCGAGGGGCCTTTCACGGCCCACGCCACCGCGCCTGCCGGAGGTGGCGCCTTTTACATCAACGACTTCGATTTATCCGATCCGCAGCCCTGGAAGCAGCCTGCCAAGCTACACGCCCTCACGCTCGAAAACCATGCGGCCTTGCTGCATGTGAATGGAGCGCAGCCACCGGTCATCAACTGGGCCAAGCCCGCCACCGAGTGGTTCAAGATGGCCTTCCGCCGCATCCGCCGCGAGGTGCAGGCCCGGCGACTTGAAAAAATGGTGCCCGTTTTGACCGAAGTCGGCTCGCTAGCCTCCGGCAGCCCGATGAAGCTCATCGAGCGCATTTTGAGCTCGCCTTCCAACATGTGGGCCTATGCGCATCTGAATGACGGCAATGGTTTCCTCGGTGCCACGCCTGAGCTGCTCTTCCGCGTGCGGGGTGACGAACTCGAAACGATGGCACTCGCTGGCACCGCCAAGCCCGGCAGCAGCGTGGAGAGCTTTCAAAACGACGTGAAGGAGATCGACGAGCACGAAATCGTCGTGCGTTACCTCACGGATCGCCTCACCCAGCTCGGCACCGTGTCTCGCGAGCCTCGCCAGCTCTGCCAGACCTCCGGTCTCACCCATTTCCAGAGCCGCATCACGGTGAAACTCAGTCAGCAGGCCGATCCAGCCTCGCTCGTGCCGTTTTTGCATCCCACCCCTGCCGTCGGCTGCCTCCCGCGCAACGAAGCCACGCTCGACCGCCTTCGCGATTACCGTCGTCAGTTGAAGGTGCCTTCGTTTTTCGGCGCTCCTTTTGGCTTGGTGGAGCCGATGAGCGGCACCACGCACCTCGTCGTCGCCATTCGTGGCATCGCTTGCGAGAGCGGTCAGGTGAAACTGCCCTCCGGCTGCGGCA
>JBJONJ010000536.1:0-3671 GCA_046051905.1 Verrucomicrobiota bacterium | reverse complement strand
AGGCGAATCGCGAAAGCGTCGTGATCGAGTTCACCGTGCCGAGGCCGCCGTTGGTGATCGACACCAACTTCCTCGCGAGGCAGGAATCGGCGGTGGAAGGCGGTTTCAGCTCGTTGGCGGGCTTTCGCGTGCATGGCGTCACGCTGACGGCGGTCGAATTGGCATCACCAACGAGCCTGCGCATCCGTTTCGCGAAGCCTTTGGCAGCGGGTGAAAAATGTCGCGTGAGCTATGGTTATCCTTTTGCGGCCTCTCTGGCCACCATCGCGGCGATTCGAGGCGAGGAGCTGGTTTTGACGCGGAGTTTTGCGGAGGAGTTGAAGCCGTTGACGGATGAGGGCGCGTTCTTCGTCGCCAGCGCAAGCACGCGGGTGCCGGTGCGATCGGTGAGGGAGGAAAACGGGGTGAGCGTGCTGCGCTTTGAGGCACGGGAGTTGCGTAACGGAGTGCCTTTCGAGGTCGGTCAGGCGGTGACGGCTCAGCGGGCGTTCAGCTACGGCAATGTGCGGGACTCGGACCCGGAGCGGTCGGTTTACACCTTTGGCGATGCCAGCTACGGCACGCGGGCAGGGCAGGCGTATCCGCTGTGGAATTGGTGTGTGTTGTTCTCCGACTTCGACGTTGAGGGGCCATGATGCGATTTTTGCCATTGCTGGTGCTCGGGGCCACGTCCGCGTGGTGTGCGGAGCTGTTTGATGAGACGAAGGTGACGACGTTGTTCGCCTTCGACAAGGTCTCGATCCCGCACACGCAGAATTTGAAGCTCGAGATGCGCCAGCCGGAGCGGTTTGAAGGCAATCCTGTGGTGCGGCGCGGCGAGCCGGGCACAGTGGACGCTCATGGCGTGCAGTTTTATGGCTCGATCATCCAAGACGGCGGCAAATACCGGATGTGGTATGTGGCCTTTGACGACCAGGTGGAGCACGCGGTGAAGTCGGAGCGCTGGCGGGCGGCGTATGCGGAGAGCACAGATGGCGTCAACTGGGTGAAGCCAGAGCTGGGCTTGGTGGCGTTTCGCGGCAGCAAGAAGAACAACCTCGTCGATGTGGGCGGTGCGTGGGGCTTTGTGAACCTGAAGGTGATCAAGGACGAGGCCGATCCGGATGCCTCGCGTCGCTACAAGATGGTGACGCATGTGTACTTCCGGCACAACACACGACTCGGTACACTGCTGCCGTTTGTGAGCGCGGATGGGCTGATGTGGAGGCCGGTCAAGGAGGTCAAGCCGGTCAAAGGCGAGCTGCGGAAGGCGGACCTGCTGGTGCCAGGGTTTCATCTGGAGCCGGCCTGCGGCCTGTATCAGTGGGACGGGCAGTTTTTTCTCACCGCACAAAACGCGATGCCGCATACGCATCACTACCAGGGCCGCGTAGTGCGGCTGCATCGCAGCGCGGACTTTGTGAACTGGTCCTCCACGAGCACGCTGGCCTTTGTGCGGACGGCACAGCATGCGTATCTCGGCGCGGGAAAGAGTCGCGAGGGCGAGCAAAACCATGAAGGCATCGCGGTGTGGAATCGCGGGAATGTGCTGCTCGGCGTGCATGGCCGCTGGCATGGCGCGGCGGAGTGGAAGGGCGTGTCGGTCGATCTGGGCTTGGTGATGTCGAATGATGGTCACACCTTTCGCGAGCCGAAACACGAATGGACGATGCTGGAGCGCGGCAAGGATGGCGAATGGGACCAAGGCGGCATCATCCAAGGCCAGGGCTTCGAAAACATCGGCGAGAAGACCTTTGTCTATTACGGCTCCTGGGACCCGAGACCCACTGGCGGGCCGGAAGTGAAGCGCGGAGGTGTCGGGATCGCTTCGTGGCCTCGCGATCGAATGGGCGCTCTGGTTTTCGATGCGAGTGGCGAAGGGCCGGGAGATTATCAGATGCCGAAGGTGACGGCTGAACTCGTCACCGCCGCTGTTTCGAGGCCGAAGGAAGGCTTTTTCGTGAATGTGGATGGTTTGAGCGAGGAGGCCGTTTTGCGCGTGGAAGTGCTCGATGCGCTCGAAAGGCCCGTGCCAGATTTTGGCGCGAAAACACGGCAAAGCGGCTTTCAGGTGCCGTTGGACCTCGGAGACGTGAAAAAGTTGCCAGAGAAGGTGCGGCTACGGGTTTTGTTTGAAGGCACCAAACGATCTGAGATCCGGCTGAGCGCGATTTATGCGAGGTAGTTCGTAGTTCGGGCTTCAGCCCGTGATTGGGAACTCCCGGAACGGGCTGAAGCCCGAACTACAAACTCGCGTCGTCCCAGCCTGCGCCGTAATCGAGCACTGGAAAAGCCTTCCAGATTCTCGTGGCCTCCTTGGCGCCTTGTTTGGCGAGATACTCCTTTGCACTCGACCACGGCCACTCCTGCCATTTGGAGACGTAGCCGTGACGCACGGGATTGTGGTGGAGGTAGTTTAGGGTGGCCCAGCCATGGGCTTCGTTGCGGATTTGGCGGTCGGAGATGCTGTGCCAGACATGACGACCGCGCTGAGCGTCTTCGCCGTTCCAGGAGAAGGAACAGCGACCGTGCAGTCTGCCCAGATCGGCCAGCGTCTGCTTTAAGTCGGGTGTTTCGAGATAGAGGTGGTAGTGATTGGGCAGCAAACCCCACGCGTGAAGCCGGCATCCTTCCAGAGTGGATAGCAGCTCTTCGGAGAAAGCATCCATGCGCTCAGGCGTGGCTCCGATGATCGGCTGATGTTCGTAACATGCCGCTGTGAGGTGAAACTCACCTGCTCCACCGAGCGGATGCGGTGGCGTGTGCCACGGGCGGCTGCGGAGTTTCCGCCACTGGAGGACGTTGTCTCGTTCTTCGTGAGTCATTCGCCGCCACGCGTACATGGCGCGAGTATGTCGTTCGGCCTTCAGGCCGTCAAGGTTCGTAGTTCGGGCTTTAGCCCGTGATTGGGAGGTCCCAAGCACGGCCTGAAGGCCGAACTACAAACACGGAACGGGCTAAAGCCCGAACTACGAGCAGAGCTTCCGCGCTTCGGCGAGAGCCGCATCGACCTTGCTCACATCCTTGCCACCTCCACGGGCGAAGTCGGGCTTACCGCCGCCTTTGCCGCCGACGAGGGGGGCGATGGTTTGGATGATTTTGCCGGCTTGGACCTTGGACTGGTGGTCTTTGCCGACGTTGGCCATCAATGTGACGTTGCCGCCGCCGGTGGCGGCGAGGACGATGATGCCGGTGAATTGAGATTTGAGGGCGTCGTTGACGGCCATGGCGTAATCGGCATCGACGTCGCCAAGGTGGGCGATGAGGACGTTGCCTTCGGCGCTGGCGAGGAGGTCTTTGGCTTTGCCGCTGGCTTCGCGCTGTTGGGCGGCTTTGAGGGCTTTTTCGAGCTCTTTTTGCTGCGTGAGGATCTGGTCGAGCTTCTTCTCGAGGTCGGCGGTGCCTTGGGCACTGACTTTGCCGGCGAGGAGCTTCAAAAGGTCAGAATCGGCTTTGGCGGCGTTGTAGGCTTCGAGGCCGGCGATGGCCTCGATGCGGCGCACGCCGGCGGCGACTGCCCCTTCGCCGACGAGGCGGAAGAGGCCGATTTCACCGGTGTGGCGGGTGTGGGTGCCGCCGCAGAGTTCCATGCTCCAACCATCGAGCTTGTGCGGCTGGCCGCCGATCTGCACGACGCGGACGAGGTCGCCGTATTTTTCGCCGAAGAGGGCCATGATGCCGTTGTTGGCCTT
>JBJONJ010000535.1:0-15947 GCA_046051905.1 Verrucomicrobiota bacterium | reverse complement strand
GGGGCGTTTGGGAGAGCAGCAGGTAGCGCTCAGCGAGGAAAAATTCGAGCGTGCCGGGTTCAGCGAGGCGTGTCTGCGCATTCAGCCGGTAGCGAAAACACGAAGGGGATTCGCCGCGGCGCTGGCAACGGTAGTCGATCCAGCCTTCTGATTGCGGAGCGGACATGCGGGCATGCTGGTAGGGCAGATGAAAGAAGGTCCGCGCGGTCCAAACAGCGATCGGTTGATCGCAATCGAGCGAGTAGAACCACACGCCATGACGGCCTTTGGGATCGCGGACGTAGGTGCGGACATTCAGTTCGAGGAAATCACTGATTCCCGGCACCGGTGGACAAAAACGCGGGCGGATGCCGCGCATGTAAAAAGGCACGATGGCCAGCCAGGCATCCCCTTGAAAGGTATCGACGGTCAAACCGGTGGGTAGCGTGCGCTGGATGATCTCCGGGTCCCAGCGCCAGTGCAGGAAGGCCAGCTTCTCCCAGCGCTGCAACATCACATGAGCCCGCGAGGGATGCTCACATGCGGCGAGGAGGGCAGCGGTGGCATTCATGGAATGCGAATCTCCAGCCACTGAGCGCCATCACTGCGAGAGGTGATGCGGCGGGCGGGTTCGAGCATCGAAGAAGGGATGATGGCAAAATCACCGGCGCGGAAAGTTTCGCCTGCGAGATCGAGTTCACCTTGAGTGACGGCCAGTGTGAGGTTTTCGCCTTCGTGGCCGAGTTGCTCCGTGGTGGAGCACAAACGCACGTCGAAGAACTCGCAGCTAACGAGCGGGCCGTTGGTGACGGTGGGCTGCATGGCGGGTTCGAAGTCAGTGAAGTCGATGGAGGCCAGGGACTCGGCGATGTGAAGCTGGCGGGGCTTCCCATCGAGCCCGACGCGGTTCCAATCGAAGACGCGGTAGGTGGTGTCGCTGTTTTGCTGGATCTCGTAGATCAACAAACCGGCTCCGATGGCATGAATGCGGCCGCTGGGGATGAAAAGGCAGTCGCCGGTGCGTGGAAGGATGACATGTACGACCTCCGCGAGCGTGCCGTTTTGCAACGCGGTATCGAATTGAGCGCGGGTGACGCCTGTTTTGAGCCCGGCGTAGATTTTTGCGCCTGGATCGGCATGGGCGATGAACCACATTTCGGTCTTCGGATCGCCACCGAGTTCGGCGGCTCGATGGGCGGGTGGGTGCACCTGGATGGAGAGATCATCGCAGGCATCGAGGATTTTCATGAGCAGTGGAAAGCAGGTCGAATCGCTCTTCAGGCCACCAAAGACCTCGCCGCGATGCTTTTGCCACAACTCGTTCAAGGTCACGCCATCCGCCGTGGTGCTCATGGCCTCGGGGCGATCGCTGACTTCCCAGGACTCGCCGAAAGGTGTGGTGGCATCGGGAAGCGTGCGGTGGAGAACGGACTCCAAACGACGTCCTCCCCAGACGCGGGATTGATAATAGGGCGAGAAGCGGATGGGGCGGGTGAAGTTCATGTGGCACCAAAGCACGGGCTGCGTTGACGGTGCAAGGGGGACTTGCCATGATGATGGCATGAACCAGGTCGATGCAGCCTTTGTGGAGTCGTTGAAGCAGATCATCAGCGCGGAGCGTGTGCTCACGCGGGACGAGGATCTCGTGCCGTATTCGTTTGATGGCACAGCGGCACTCAAACAGCGTCCCGGAGCCGTCGTCTTCCCGCTGAGCACCGCGGAAGTGGCCGCATGCGTGAAGCTTGCTCGTGACAAGAACGTGCCTGTCGTCACCCGCGGCAGCGGCACCGGTCTCAGCGGCGGCAGCGTGCCACTGGCGGGCTGTCTCGTGCTTTGCCTCGTGAAGATGGACAAGCTGATCGAGCTCGATGAGAAAAACCTGACGCTGCGTGCGCAGAGCGGTGTGATCACGAAGGAGATCGACGATGCCTGCGCAAAGGTGGGCTTGTTTTATCCGCCTGATCCCGGCTCGATGAAGATCTCCACCATCGGCGGAAACGTCGCGGAGAACTCCGGCGGCCTTCGAGGCCTCAAATACGGCGTCACGCGGGACTATGTGATGGGCATCGAGGTGGTGCTGCCAGATGGCACCGCCACCTTCCTCGGCAACAAATGCGTCAAAGATGTGGCCGGCTACTCGATGAAGGATCTCTTTGTCGGCAGCGAGGGCACGCTGGGCATCATCACCGAGGTTTTGCTCAAAGTGCTACCGCGTCCCAAAGCCCGCAAAACCATGCTGGCGCTCTACGATTCGATGGAGAAGGCGGCCGAAACGATCTCGGCCATCATCGCGGCGAAGATCATCCCCTGCACCCTGGAGTTCCTCGACAAGATGACCGTCCGCTGCGTGGAGGATTACGCCAAGATCGGCCTGCCCACCGATGTGGAGGCCGTGGTGCTCATGGAGACCGACGGCCACCCCGCTGTGGTCGAGGAAGAAGCCGCTCAGATGATGGCCCTGGCCCGTGCTACGGGCGCCCGAGAGGTGCGAGCCGCTGCGGATGAAGAGGAAGGCGCGAAACTCGCCGCCGCACGTCGCAATGCCTTCTCAGCCCTCGCTCGCGTGCGTCCCACGACCATTCTCGAAGACGTCACCGTGCCTCGCAGCGAGTTGGCGGCCATGGTCAGCGTGATCAACGAGGTCGCGCAGCGTCACCGCCTGCTCATCGGCACCTTCGGCCATCTCGGCGATGGCAACCTGCACCCCACCTTCCTCACCAACGAACGCGACCACGAGGAGATGCACCGCGTGGAGGCCGCGCTGGAGGAAATCGTCGATGAGACGCTAAAACGAGGCGGCACGGTCACTGGCGAGCATGGTGTCGGCCTAGCGAAAAAGGGCTTTTTGCGTCGTCAGCTCGGGGAAGGCAGCTTTGAGCTCATGCGCACCGTGAAGAAGGCGCTCGATCCGCAGGGTCTGCTGAACCCGGGGAAGATGTTTGATGCAGTCGGCTGAGCCTGACCTCAACAAACCAAAAGCCACCCCACGACAATCAAAATGGGCAGCAGAATGGGGATCGAGAATCTCACCATGTAGCCGATGAAGCCCGGCGTGTGGACTTTGGAGCGGTCGGCGATGGCTTTGACCATGAAATTGGGGCCGTTGCCGATGTAGCTGCCGGCTCCGAAAAACACCGCGCCGAGCGAAATGGCCAGCAAGTGCGCTCCATGCTGCTGCGAGAAGGCCAGGAGATCGGATGGATTGTCCACCGACAGGCCTTGCTGTCCCATCGCGGAGGCGAGGAAGGCCAGGTAGGTGGGCGCATTGTCGAGGAAGGCGGAGAGCGAGCCGGTGGCAAAGTAGTAGCTCAACGGCGATGACACACCGGCCACGCCTCCATGCTCCAGGATCTGTAAGGCGGGGATCATCGTGAGGAAGATGCCGATGAAGAGGAAGCCGACCTCCTTCACCGGGCCGAAGTTGAAGTCGTTGGCCTCGTGAATCTCAGGGCGTGTGGTGAAGTAGGATACCACAGCGGCAGCGATCATCACCATGGCGGCCAGTGAAAGCACGCCACCGAGCACGATGTCCTGCAGGCTCTTCGGCAGCAGCACAGCTCCGAGCACGACGCCGAGGAGCAGCAGATTCGCTAGTCCGCGGAAGAACCACGTCTCGTGCTCGGTCTCCAGCTCTCGCACCTCTTTCGGGGCACGGCGGAAATTCTGCACGTCGAGCACGAAGAAAACAGCCAGCAGCATGGCAAGCGCCAGCGCCCAGCCTTTCCAGCAGTGCTCCAGCGTCCAGAAGAAGGGCACGCCGCGCAAAAAGCCGAGGAACAGCGGCGGATCACCCACCGGTGTCAGGCAGCCGCCCACGTTGCTGACCACAAAAATGAAAAACACGATGTGCAGGCTGGTCACACGATACTTGTTCATTTTGATCCACGGTCGGATGAGCAGCATCGAGGCGCCCGTGGTGCCGATGAGGTTTGCCAGCACGGCACCGATGAGCAGGAAGACCGTGTTGATTAGCGGCGTGGCCTCGCCTTTGACGCGGATGTTGATGCCTCCAGAGATGACGAAGAGCGATCCCACCAGCGCCATGAAGCTCACATACTCATGCGCAGCGTGGTGAAGCGGATGCCAGTCATGCGCCACGAACCCGTAGTAGGCGGCGGTGACCAGCCCGAGCCCGACGGCGGCCTTTGGATAGTGGTGCTCCCAGAAATGCGCCGCAATCAGGGGCATCAGCGCGATGCAGAGCAGCAGGATGGCAAACGGAGCGACCATCCAGACAGGAGGAAGCGCGGCGGCTGAGGCGAAAAGGGGCATGATGGCCGATTAGAGGCTGCTTGCTGCCTTGGTGTCAAGCCATGTGGAGCAATGGTTGCGCTAGGGCATAAACCCTGTACCCTCGCAGCCTCGTTTTTTATGTGGAAAGGTCGTTTTGCCCAAGAAACCAGCGCCCTCGTGCAGCGCTACGGAGAATCTGTGTCGTTTGACTGGCGTCTTTATGCCCATGACGTCGCCGGATCGATCGCCCACTCAAAAGGCCTGCTCAAAGCCGGCATCATCACGGAGGAGGAGCAATCGCAGATCGAGACAGGATTGCTCGCCATCCATGCGGAGATCGAAAAGGGAGACTTTGAGTTCAAGCAAGCCCTCGAGGACGTGCACATGAACATCGAGGCGGAGCTGACGAAGCGCATCGGCCCCGCCGGCGCGAAGCTTCACACCGCTCGAAGCCGTAATGACCAAGTGGCCACCGATGTACGGCTCTACTGCCGATCCAGCATTGATGCGATCCTCAAGCTCACCCGTGCCATGCAGGCCGCTCTCGTCGAGTGCGCCGAGCGCGGTGGCGAGGCCGTGATGCCGGGCTACACGCACCTCCAGCGCGGCCAGCCCGTTTTCTTTGCCCACCATCTGCTTGCCTATGTCGAGATGCTCGAGCGTGATGCCGCACGTCTCGCGGACTGCCGCAAGCGGCTCAATGTCATGCCGCTGGGCTCTGGTGCCCTCGCTGGCAGCACGATCATCCTCGACCGAGAGTTCGTGGCGTCGCAGCTCGGCTTCGATGGCGCGACGCAAAACTCGATGGATGCCGTCAGCGATCGCGATTTCGTCGCGGAACTGCTTTTCGCTATCGCGATGACAGGCGTGCATCTCTCCCGCCTCAGCGAAGACGTCATCCTGTGGGCCAGCGCAGAGTTCGCGTTCGTCACGCTCAGCGATGCACATACCACCGGCTCGTCGTTGATGCCGCAAAAGAAGAACCCGGACGTGGCCGAGCTCACCCGTGGCAAATCTGCCCGCCTGATCGGCAACCTCATGAGCCTGCTCACGCTCATCAAAGGCCTGCCAATGACTTACAATCGCGACCTTCAAGAGGACAAGGAACCGCTGTTTGACTCCATCGACACTCTCTCAATGGCTCTCGAAGTCTTCACGGAAATGGTGAGCGGCATGGATGTGAACCGCGCCAAGACCGAGGCCGCCGCGTCGGACCCGATGCTGCTCGCCACGGACCTCGCCGACTACCTTGTGAATCATGGCATGCCCTTCCGGCAGGCCCACGAAGTGATTGGCAAGCTCGTTGCCTACTCCATCGCCGAGAAGAAGGCGTTTGGGGACATGAGCCTGGCGGAGTTCCAAACATTCTCGAAAGCCTTCGGGGCGGATGTAATGGCCTGTTTGAACCTGAAAACGGCCCTGGAAGCCAGGAAAGGCATTGGAGCTCCTTCGCCGCAAAACGTGGCTTCGCAGCTTGCCCGCTGGCGAAAGGTGATTTCGGCCTGAGTGGCTCGGTTTTTATTTCATCAGCGCTTAAAACAAAACACCCGGTCTTTCGACCGGGTGTTTTGTGTGAGTTGTAAGGCTGTTCTCGTTGCGACTTACGCAAAGATATCGATGACAGGCACACCCTTGTCGCCCACGGTGAAGGGGCGATTGGAGGGGGACATGACCACTTCGTCCACAGGAAGGCCCATAGCGTGGCCGATGGTGACCTGGAAGTCCTGCGGCGTGACCTGACGGTCTGCAACGCGGCGGCCATCCTTGTCCGTGGAGCCATACACGAAGCCACCCTTCACGCCGCCGCCTGCAAAGACGGTGGAGTAAGCGAGAGGATAGTGGTCACGACCTTCGTTCTCATTGATATCAGGCGTGCGGCCGAATTCTGACCCCATGCAAACAAGCGTGGACTCGAGGAGGCCGTTCGCGGCGAGATCTTCAATCAATGCAGCGAAAACTTTATCCATGCCTGCGGCGGTAGTTCCGAGGGCCGTATCAATGTTATTGTGCATGTCCCAACCACCAGTCTGCACTTCGACAAAGCGAACTCCGGACTGGACGAGACGACGAGCAAGAAGAGCACCTGAACCAAACTGTGTGCGACCATACTTTTCACGCGTGGCAGCAGACTCCTGCGAGAGGTCGAAAGCCTTGAGGTCTTCACTCTTCATCAGCTTCATGGTTTCGTCATAAAACTCAGAGTAAGCTTTCACTTCTTCCGACTGGAATTTTTTGCGGAAAGAGCTGTCGAACTCATCCATGAGGGAGATGCGCTTCTGGAACTGGCCTTCCGAAGTGGTGGCCTTGATATTCTGGAGGCCGGTCTCAGGATTAGAAATCGGAATCGGGCTCATGGCTGGCGGGAAGAAGCCGCTGCCTGGGTAAGCGCTGCCGCTATTGACGACAACGCTGTCAGGAAGAGTGACGCCTTTGATCCGGCCGAGGAAGTGAGAGCCCCAAGCACCCAAACTCGGGTGAACGATTGTCCCACGTGGCTCATAGCCAGTTTTCATGATATAAGTGCCCGCTTCATGCACGCCAGTCTTCGACGACATAGAGCGGATGATGGAGATCTTGTCAGACACCTTAGCCATGTTTTCCATGGTTCCGCCAAGGAAGTCAATCTGCCCCTTGCCCTTGATGGGGTCAGTGGGGCCCTTGGTCGAGCCGGTTTTGGGATCCCAAGTATCGATGTGGGTCATACCACCGCTCATCCAGAGGAAGATAACGTTTTTAGCTTTACCGAAGCCCGGAGTGCCGGGGCCAGATTTGACGGCTTCAGCCGCCTTGAGGCTGAGGGCGGGCATGACGGTGACGCCGAGAGTGGCCTGGGCGGTGCGCATCATGAAATCGCGACGAGAGGTCTGAGAGAGCTTGTTGAGTTCTGTCTTCATAGGTGTGGGGTGCGTGGTTGTATTGAGAAAAAGGTAATTGAGCAGGAGATTACTGAACGAAGATGAATTCGCGGGTGTTGATGAGTGCCCAAATCATGTTGGCATAGCCGTCATCGCCACTGGAGAGAGCTCTTTGCGCGATGTCTTTTTCACTCAGGGTGGGGCGGCGGTTGAGAACGGACATAAACAGCGCCTCCACTTTTTCAGGAGGCGACTTCACCTTCTCCATGGTCTTGAAGATCAGGGAATCATTGTTGGTGAGCATTTCCTGGGCGGAACCATTCATCATCATCAGCACCTGGGGCACCGAACCGATCTTGGAACTTCCGTCGATGAGATTCCGCGGAGATTGACCGAATTCCGTGAGGAAGTGGCCCGGACGGGCAGGCATGTCGAGTTCGGCGGCACGACGGAGGACCATACTACCATAACTGAGCGATGCATTTTCCATCATCATGCTAGAGCCTTCATCTTTACTCTTGCCCTTAGCTTTCTTGGAAGCGCCTTCCATCATCATGTCGCCACCAGCCTCGGCGAGGCCGCCCCCCATAAGGGCGCGTTCTTTTTCGCCCATCTTGCGATAGGCATCATACTTCATGAGCACGGTTTGGGCATCGAGCTTGGGGTTGTAGAGATCGAGGTCGATGGACTTGCTGTAGAGGTCTTCGAGAGGCTTCTTGTATTTGTCTGCATCGCCAAGGACGAGGGTCATGTAAGAATCCCAAGCCTGCTCGGCGGTCATGCGGCGGAGCAGGGGGCCCTGGAAGTAATAGGGCTCACCCATGGCGATCTGCTCGGTTGTCGCCTCAGACTGATAGGCTCGGGTGTTGTAGAGCACACGCATGAAATCCTTCAGGCTAAATTTCAGTCGCACCATTTCCGCCGCGATGTGCTTCAAAAGCTCGGGATTGGCTGAGGCGTTAAGATCATCAAGATTCGTCACGGGATCAGCAATACCCTGACCAAAAGCACGCTTCCACATGCGGTTGGCGATGGTCATGGCAAAACGAGGGTTCGTCGGGTGGGTGGTCCAATTAGCAAAAGAAAGGCGAAGGTTTTCCGCGTCCTTGGTCTTCTGCTTGTAGGCCGGGAGGCTCTTGTCATCCTTGCTCCACACGACGAATTTAGGATCCACCATGTCACCAGGCTTTGCATCCTTATATTTGTAATCGTGAGGAAGTTTAAGTGTGTTCGTTTCGAGGTCGTTAATCGCGTAACGATTGGCTCCAATGAAGTTCTGCAAGCCGTTGCGAATGCGGGTGATATCACCGCCGTTTTTCTCGATGATGGCCTCGATTTCGGGCATCAGTTTCTGACTCATATCAGCCACTTCCATGCCGTCCTTACCCTTACGCTTACTCTGGGCACGGCGCTGGTAACGGGTGCTGGTAGCTCCAAAGAAGGATGCCATTTCGTAGAACTGGCGCTGCGTCCAATCAGAGAAAGGATGGTCATGGCATTGAGCGCATGCCACATCGGTGCCGAGGAAAATGGCGAGGGTATTGGCGAGATTGTCCAGCGTCATGCCAGAATCACGGAGGAGGTAACCAGCGGCTCCGTTGTAAGTGCCGTCTTCCTTCTTGTCCCACATTTTACCAGTAGCAGTCAGCATCTCGAATGTCAGCTTATCCCAAGGGGTGTTTTTGCTGATCTGCTGCTGAAGCCAGTTGATATAAGGCACGCCGCGAACGTTGTCGCCGCCACCGAAATCATCCTTCACGCGCAGCACCTCGGAGATATAATTGAACATGTGGCTGGCGTAGCCGGGGCTGTCGAGAAGCATGTCGATCAACTTCGCGCGCTTGTCCTTGGCCGGGTTTTTGATAAAAGACGTTGCCTCATCGTGGCTCGGGATACGACCAGCGATGTCAAGATACACGCGGCGGACGAACTGCTCGTCGTTGCAAGGAGCGTTGAAGTTGGTGATTGGCTTTTTGCCGATTTTCAAGCGTTCCGGGTTGGCACGAACGAGGCCTTGGGCAACAAGGCGGTCAATGGCGGAGGCCGCTTGAGCAACCGTTGCATTGGCTAGATAAGCGGGCTGGCCTTCGACGCCACCGGCAGCGGCCGTGGCAGGAGCGGCGGACTGCATCTTCTTGGCGAGCGCCTGATCTTCCGCTGAGAGATTGGAAAGAGGGAAGCGGTGCATGTTTCCATCAGCCGTTTGAAGGGTGATGTTATCAGCCTCAAGGCTGACGAAGGACGCGGTGACCTGGCGGCCACGGACGTCTGTCCAAGTGCGGATTTCCGCCAGAGCGGAACCAGCAAACAGCGCCGTGAAAAGGACACTGCCGAGCAGTTTTGTTGTTTGTTTCATGGTAGGTGTGGGTGAAAAATGGTGCTGAAAGAGTAAAACGCTACTTTATGAACGGCCGAACTGGCTGGTCATTAGACGAAAATCTGCACGTTTTCCAAAAATTAGGCAAGGCAGGAACTCATCGCCTCTCACTTTATATAGCCACCAGGGGAAGGCTTTTCAGCCTGCACCCCCACCAAAATGGCCATTTTAAGGGGTTTGAGCCCGGTTTTACCTCACCCCGGTCACGCCGCATCCTCACTGGTGACCCGCAGGACCTCTTCCACCGAAGTCAGTCCCTCTTTGACCTTCCGCCAGCCATACTCGCGCATGGTCACAAAACCCTCCGAACGAGCCTGCTTCATCATTTCGGCCTCGGAAGCCCGTTTTGTGACCAGATGCGCCATCGCGGGGGAAAGCAGGGCAATTTCATAAATGGCGAGTCGTCCGCGGTAGCCGGTGCCGTTGCAGGCTTTGCAACCACCCGGGGCGGCGCTGAAAAGGCGGTCGCCGGGATTCACCATGAGGCCAAAGGCCTTCAACTCCTCCCAGTCATGCTTCGCCGGGCGTCGGCAGTGCTCGCAGAGGGCACGCACGAGGCGCTGGGCGATCAGCGCCCGCACGGAGGAACTCACCAGGAAGGGCTCGATGCCCATTTCAACGAGACGCGTGATGCCGCCGAGCGAGTCATTCGTGTGTAGCGTGGAAAAGACGAGGTGACCGGTCAATGAGGCGCGCACAGCGATCTCCGCCGTCTCCAAGTCGCGCATTTCCCCGATCATCACCACGTTTGGATCACCACGGAGAATGCTGCGCAGGCCGGCGGCAAAGGTCAGACCAATCTCCGGCTTCACCGCGATCTGAACGATACCGGCGAGCTTGTTTTCCACCGGGTCTTCGATGGTCACGATGCGGCGCTCCACCTTGTTCAACTCGCTGAGGAAGGTGTACAAAGTCGTCGATTTACCGGAACCTGTCGGCCCCGTGACCAGCACAATGCCGTTCGGCTTCTTTAAAAGGACATCGATCTTTGCCCGGTAGTCTTCGCTCATGCCGAGCTTGCCGAGGGTGAAGCGTTCCTGGCCCAGCAGGCGTAGGCTGAGCGATTCGCCCTCCACGCTCGGGATGCACGCCACACGCACGTCGATGAACTGGCCGTCCGTCTTCAAATTGATGCGCCCGTCCTGCGGCAGGCGGCGCTCGGCCACATCCAGCTTCGACATGATCTTGATACGGGCGATCACCGAGGACTGGAGCTGCTTGATGTTCTCCGGCACCGGCACCTCGTGGAGGATGCCATCCACGCGGTAACGGATGCGCAGGCTGTCTGGCTGCGGCTCCACATGAATATCCGTTGCCCGCTGTGCCAAGGCCTCGCGGATGATTTGGTTCACAAATTTCACCACCGAGGCATCGGGGCTTTCCACATCGATCACATTCGCCTCGTCGGCATTCTCCGTGGCGGTGTTTTCGCGGCCCTTGAGCAGGTCTTCAAAGGTATCCGCACCCACGCCGTAGAGCGCTTGCAGTCCTGCCAGCACCTCCGCCTGCGGCGAAAGACACCAGCGCACAGGCATCGTCGCCCGGCGGGCCACGGCCTGCCGCGCCACAAGATCGAACGGATCATGACAGGCGATCACCAGCGTGCGGCGAGCATGCCTTTCCTTCTCATCGGCATGCTCCGGCGCATTCGAGTCAAAGCGCACCGGCAACACCTGATGCTTCACCGCAAAGCGGGCCGGGATGATCCCTTTCAGTTCCGCCGCCGAGGTCGGGTCCGTCTGCGCCGCCTCTAGGAAGGGCCACTTCATGTCCTCCGCCAGATGGTGCAAAAACGACCGCTCATCCACGCGGGTGCGGTCGATCAAATCGCGAAAAAAGGCCTGCCCGCCCGTCAGCGCCTGCTGCGCGGCCACGGTGAAGGTTTCCGCATCGGCGATGCCGGAACGTTGGGCGGCGTTTTGGAGCAAAATCATCGTCATGAGTGTATCGGGCCGTCGTGACTCCGGCAAGCCTTCATCTTGCTTCCGCGTGCCGAATCTGCCACGCTGCGCCATGGTCATCCGCCCGAGTACTTCCAGCCAGCACGGCTCCGTGCTGCTCATCGTGCTCGCCGTCATCACCCTGCTCGCCTTTGCCGTCGCCACCACGGTGCTCACCTCCTCGCAATACGATCAGGCTTTGGCCAATCGCTCCGGCCTGCTCAAAGCCCGCCGCATGGCCGAGCGCGGCATCGCCATGGCCGCTCATCCCGTCGTCACCGCCATGGACCCGCTGCTCGAGTTTCAAAGCGAGGACGGCAGCGAGGGCTACCGCGCCATCATGACCACCGAGGAGAGCCGGCTGAACATCAACATGCTCCTCAACGATCAAAA
The DNA here is from genome assembly GCA_046051905.1 of Verrucomicrobiota bacterium. Lineage (GTDB taxonomy): Bacteria > Verrucomicrobiota > Verrucomicrobiia > Verrucomicrobiales > Verrucomicrobiaceae > Prosthecobacter. Next base: position 4,170 of record JBJONJ010000535.1, on the reverse strand, counting down.
CGCCCCACGGCTCGAGCAAATCTTCCAAAACTTCCGCATGCAACCCGGAGCCGCTCAGGGCCTCGTCGCCGCGTTGATGGACTGGACAGACGAAGACGCCCTCAAGCGCCGCCCCGACAGCGCTGAGGCGCTCGACTACAAACAGAACGGCTTCCCCAATCGCCCCTTCAACCGCCGTTTTCGCAGCATGCAGGAGATCGACATGGTCGCTGGCATCGAAAAACTCAACGCCGCCTATCCCGGCTGGCGGCAGCTCTTCACCGTCTATGGCAGCGGCCAGCTCGATGTGAATGAAGCCAATGCCGAGGTCATCGCCGCCGTCACCGGGGCCAATCCCGTCATGGCCCAGCGCCTCATCCAGCGTCGCGATGGCCGCGATGGCATCCGCCACACCAAGGACGACCAGCCCATCACCGCGCCGCAGGAGGCCATGCAACTCCTCGGCCTGCCACAGAACCATCCCGCCGCCTCGCTGCTCATCATCCAGGGCCAAACCCTCCGCATCGAAAGCATTGGCTGGTATGGTGAGCAGGCCATCGGCGTGGCCATCCTCGCCCAGGGTAAAGGCTCGCAGCAGATGCAGATCCTCTTCCGTGAGGAATTCATGCCGAAACGATAATCGAGCTATTACCAACATGTCGCCGCAGGACCTACATCCCTTCCTCGGATCATGGAAACTAGTCTCCACGAACGCGCCGAAATACGACGTCCTGCTCGAAATGCTGACGTTTCACTCCTCAGGCCTTGTCGAGTGGACCGTCCAGACATCCACCAATCCAACGCCGCCCATTCGGCTGCGCGTCGAACTATCCGACGAGCCTCAAACCTTGCTCGTTTTCAACGAAAAAGGCCTCAAACCCCTGTGGCGATGGAAACTCGAACCCCAGGGGGATTACCTGGAGGTCTTCGTGATCTCAGACCTCCGCCCTGTAGTCCATCGCAGCCTGTTTCAGCGTGTCTGACCTTGTCAGGCTCAGGTGCCTTCACGTTCCAGCCACCAATTCCTCGACCACATCACCCTTGCTCAGCGCCATCGGGCGGCCCACAGGCGTCATCAGTTCCTTGGCGTAGTCGATGCTGAAAAGGTCCAAAACCGTCGCGTGGAGGTCTTCGACAAAAATAGGCTTCTCCGGTTCCTTTTTCACGCCTTGCCGATCGGTGGAGCCAATCACCCGACCACCCGCAAAGCCACCACCGGCCACCAGCATGCTGAAACCCGTCGGCCAATGATCGCGACCGCCAAGGTTGTTGATCTTGGGCGTGCGTCCGAACTCACCTCCGCACACCACCACCGTGCTGGCGAGCAGCCCGTGACGCTTCAAATCGCGAATCAGCGAGGCATACGCTGCGTCGAGGATCTTCACCTGCGAGGCCTGACCTTCGAGATTGTTCGCGTGCGTGTCCCAGCCATTCAGCGTCACTTCCACACAGCGCACGCCAGCTTGAATCAATCTCACCGCCGCCAGACAACCGCGACCGAAAGCCGTGTCGCCATACGCATCTCGTTCCGAAGCCGTCGCGAGGCTCACATCGAAGGCTTTGAGCTGCTCCGAGGTCATCATCTTCCGCGCCCGCTCGATGGAGAGCTGATGCAGCGTCTTCTGTGCATCGAGATTCGGCAGACGACCTGCCGCAAAGGCTTTTTCCACCACGCTGAGGCTCTCCAGGCGCTTCTGCATGCGCTCATCGCTCACGCGGGCCTTCACATCCGGGATGCTGCCCTTCGGATCATACATTTGAAAGGCATCAAACTGCGCCCCGAAGTAGCCACCGCGTGCTGGCCATTGATTGGGCAGGATGGAAACATGCGTCGGGATCTCGATGCGTGCCTCCGGCAGCTCATGGCACATCACCGCACCAATGCTCGGATGGATCAGCGTGGGATCAGGGCGATAGCCGGTCTTGATGTTGTAAAAGGCACGCTCGTGATCCCCTTCCCGGCTCACCATCGAGCGGATGAGCGAGACATCCCCCATCACACTCGCCGTCTGCTCCAGCCCGGCGGCGAATTGCACGCCCTTGATCGCCGTGTCGATGGTCTTCACCCCACCGCCGATCTTCGTCGTCGGATGCGGATCAAAGGTATCGAGCTGGCTGGCCGCCCCACCGAGCCACAGCAGGATCAATGACTTCGCCGGTTTGCCCTTCGGAGCCGTCTCCGCCTCAGCCGCGAGGAGGTCCGCCAGCGGCGTGAGCCATGAGACGCCCGCTGCCGTGGCACCGCGAAGCAGCGTGCGGCGGCTCGAGTGCATGGGATGATGGCAGTTCATGGCGGGTGGGGAGTGAATGGTTCGCGCTGAAACCTAGCGCACCGGCATCAGTCGCAAAGTTCCCCACTGCCGCAGGTTTGTCCTCTTGTTCTTCTCGCCCGCGAACCAGTCCTCGTGGTGAAAATTACCAAAATTGCCTCTGCCCTTCTCTTTCTCATCCAGATCACCCACGGCGATGTTCAGCCCCATTTTCACCTCGGAAGTCCCCGGCGTGAAAAAACGTCCCGGCGAGACTTCGAGGCACGGATCAAAGCGGATCGCCCACTCGATGATGTAACCCTTTCCCTCCGGCAAAACCTTCGCCACGGCCTCCATCGCGCCGCTTTCGATCCATTGTTGGTAAGTGGCCCACGCCGCCGCATCCGCCCGAGGTTCACCTTCGAGCAAGCCGCCTTTCCCCACGCCACCGAGCCGCGATTTCGTCACGTTGCACACCATCTGCCAGGACGAGCCATTGCCCGCCGCGTTCTCATCGGCCTTCCAGGTATTCGAAGCATTGATCAGGATCTCCACCTCATCGCCGAACCACGGCCAGCCATCCCGCGAAAGCTCATGGGCCTTCAGATTCTTCTCCGGCAGCCAGCGATCCGTGTCGATGCCGTAGAGCACATCATCCGTCACGCGGAAGGCAAAGTGCAGCCGCGTGTCGTCATACTTCACCCAACCCATGAGTGACAGATCCTCCTTCCGCGTCGTCGGCGTGAACTGCGCCGCCCATCCCTCCACACCCTCAAACCGCGTCGCATCACGCCACTCCGCCTCGTCGATTACCCCATCCACCTTCGGCGTCGTGCCGCGATACGCCTTCAGCTCCCGCGGCCAATCGCCACCGCAAGCATCGGGGAGCATGAAAAACAGCCAGGCGGCGGCAATGAGGAAGGCCGAATTGCCGAATGATGAAATAATGTCGAAGCCCGACATCCGAAACAACAAGTATCCCCTCAAAGGCTGCACCTCGTCATTTTTCATTCGGGCTTCTTTCATCATTCGCCATTCATCATTCCTCATTTCTTCTTCCCCTTCCCCTTCTTTGCCTCCAAGGGCTTCGTCGCGCCTTGATTCTGAATCACTGCCTCTGATTCCGGCACGCGTCCCTGATCATTCGTCTGCTCGATCCAGGCGCTAAGCACGCCACTGAGACGCTCCAGCGCCGCGCGATGCTCCGGCTGGTTCGATTTCGCCAGGTTCTTGATCTGATGCGGATCGGTTTCGAGGTCGTAGAGCTCTTCCTCCGGCATCGTCGGCGCGGCCAGCACGGCCTGCTCCGGCGTCAACTTGTCCTCCGCAGCCAGTTCCTTGATCAGATTCCACACCGGATACTGCTTCTCCTTGTATTCGTTGTGCTGAAGGAACGGACGGTCCGGCGTGAAGTTCCGAATGTAGCGGTAACGCGCATCCCGCACCGTGCGCAGGCGGAAGACCGTCATGTCACAGCGATCCCGCGCTCCAAACACATACTCACGCGGCGCTTCCGCCTTCTCGCCCAGGAAAACCTGCCCCTGCATGCCCTCCGGCTTCGCGATGCCCGCCCATGAGAGCGACGTGGCCGTCAAATCAATGCTCATGAGCAAGCGATCACTCACCGCACCCGCCGTGAAGCCCGTCGGCACCTTCACGCCCGAGGGCCAGCGCAGGATGAAGGGCACGCTCAGCCCCTCCTCATAGCAAAACTGCTTTGCACGCACATGCGCCGCGCCGTTGTCACCCACAAAGCAGATCACCGTGTTCTCAAACAACCCATCGCGCTTCAGCAGCGCCACGATCTGGCCGATCTTGCGATCCAGCTCCGTCGCCGCATCCAGATACTGCGCCCAATCTTTCCGCGTGATCTCATGATCGGGATAATACGGCGGCACGTCCACCTTCGCCGGGTCCGCATGCGGCGGCGCATGGAAAGTGC
>JBJONJ010000534.1:0-9062 GCA_046051905.1 Verrucomicrobiota bacterium | reverse complement strand
GGGCGGGGTTCGGGGCGAGGTAGAGGTCGATGGCTTCTTGGTTCGTGAGGACTCGGTCACGGTTGTAGGCGGTGAACTTCGTTTCATCGCCGAGCGTGGCTTCGGCGCGGAGGTGGAGGGCATTTTCGTCGTAGAGGAGGCGGATGGTCGTCGGGCGCGGCAGCGTGTGCAGCGGCGGGCGGAGCGTGAGTTCGTGCGCGGCGGCGGTTTGCCACTCGGGGCTGTCGAGCGTGAGTTTGGCGGTCGTTTTGGCGATGGTGAGTTTCTTGAGGCCGGGCGGCGGGGCATTGCGCATGGCTTGCGTGTCCCAGTTGAAGCAGGTGCTGGCGTAGGGCTCCTGGTAGCCGTCGTGGGCGAGTCGCAGGTGTTTGGCGTCGTGGCCGGGAAAGGGGAAGAGGACGTGGTTCCACTCCTTTTGATGCCCTTTGGCGTAAAGCGTGGCCATGAAGGCGTTTCGCGCGTCGATGGCATCGAGCAGGCGATGCAGCGACGGCTGATCCGGTGCCATCTGCCAGGCCTGATGCAGATGCACGACCTTCGCGAAGTGCTTTAGGTAATCAAACTCGGCGCGGACGAGAGCGAGGCGTGTTTTGATCTTCGGCGTGCGGGCGAGTTGCTCGGACTGCGCGAGGTGGCCCTCCATCGCGGCGAGCACGCGCGGCGTGTAGAGGAAGGCGATGAGTTGAAACGGGTCCTGCACCGTCTTGCGTCCGCGAGCATCGGTGGGCAGCGGTTTGTAGGTCCACACATCCGTGCGCGTGCCGATGTGGTCGGAGTAGAGCGCGATGGCGTGATACAGCTCGTCGTAAAAGGCACGCATGTAGAAGGCGATGCTCTTGTCCGGGAACGCGCCCTCGCAGAACTCGGGGATGAGGTCCTTCGCGTGGTTGTTGGCCGGATCATCAAACATGCGGCCCATGGTGTAATACACCGGCCCTTCGAGGCCGAAGAGCTGGCCGGGGCCGTCGCGATACAGCGACTGGATGCGCGCGGCGGCGAGCCTTTGCACCTGCAGCTCGATGTAGCCGGGCGTGCGCATCGGCGTGTAGCGCGTGCCGAGATTCGGGCACCAATTATAAACGTAGCCGGTGAAGCCGCGCGGCACGTCGATGCCGCGCCACGGGGCGATGTCCTCCTCGTTCGTGCCGGTGAGCATGATGCAGGTGTTCGCAGGAAATTGCGTGAACGTCTTCGGCGGCTGTGCGGTGAGGATGTAGCTCATCATCGTGATCTGCCCGCCGGGATGCGATTTCTCCACGCGCTGCGCCACCTCGCGGTTGAAGATCCAGATCTTCTCCGACCAATCCTTGCCCGTGCCGTAGAGCGCCTCGCACTTCTCGCACTGGCACTCGCGGAAGCCATCCGGCTGGCCGAGATCCACGCTATCAAAGCCGCGCTCCAGGTGCGAAACGAGGTCGCGGTAAATGCGCTCCTGCACCTCGGGATTCGACAGGCAATACTGACCGTTGCCCTCCGGCTTCAAACGCGAGCCGCTGATCATCGCGAAGTATTCCGGATGCTCCGCAAACAACTCCGCCGGCACCGCTCGCTCCCACGTGTGCCCGCCGAACTGCTCATCCACGCGCGGGAAGCGATTGTGCGCGAGATCATAAAACGAACCGCCCGCCGGATGCGCCGAGTTCACCCGCAGCAGCGGCGTCTTCGTCACGTTCAGCGTGTCCGGCACCGTGATCGTCTTCATCGGCAGGAACTCGATGGCTGGCGACGCCATGAGGTCGATCTTCGCCGCGCCGCTCACCGGCGTGTAGCCCGGCAGGTCGGGATACAGGAAACGCACGCCGAGAAACTCCCGCGCAAAGTCCACCGCCGCCTTCGCCGTGCTCACGCGATCCCAGTTCGGCCTCCGCGCATTTTCCACCTTCGCCTTCGAGGCTTGATCATTCCCCGCGAGGATCACATCCCGCCCCACCACCCGCTGCACATAGCTCCAATCCCGCAGCTTCGTCACCTCCACGCCGTTCTTCCGCGCCAAAACCGTGTTCCCGAGTATCAACGCGGGTTTGGAGCCATCCCACTCCTTTTCACGCACGATGGCGATCTCCGCCTTGTTCGCCAAAAACGCCGTCTGGAGCAGTCGCGCCGTTTGCTGAAGACTCGCGTCGATGGCCGGAGTCGGCACCGCATCCGGCAACACGATCTGGTAGTCCGTCTTGCCCGCGTCGAGTAGCGTGAGGTCTGCGGCCGTTGCGGCGGTGATGGAGAGGAAGAACGCGAGGAGGAGTTTCATGTGAGGACATGAAACGTGGGCAGATGGGTGGGTCTTCGCGGTTAGCAGTTTGTGGTGGGTCAATGATCCCCTGCTATCTCGGATTGACTATCAACTCGATAGTAAACCCACAATCGCTAGCGATCTCGGTCAAGCCGGGAGGCAAGGCTAGTGAGTGCAGTTCATCAATCTCCGCCGCCAGATGCAGGGTGTAGTCTGAGCTATCTGACCGAAGTTTCCTCAGAAGGGATCGAATCGTGAAAAGGTCGTGGATAATATCATCCATTGTTTCTGGAAGCTCACGCACCCAAAGATTCAAATCTTCTCTAACAAGCTCGAATGCAGGTTGAGCAAGCTGATCTGCTCTTGTGCATCGAATCAGCGCATTGGTAATCTCGGCTTCCATGGACGGTATTCTTGGTGATTATTTTTCAGCCACTGTTAAACCCATTCCAGTGCAGATTCGTTCGTAGTTTACTCCAGATTTGTTCAAGAGACGGGGGCAAAGAGTGAAGCTATGCCATAACATGGAACGTAGCCTCCGGCTTTCCTGGTCGACGCCCGAGATCCCAAGGGCGCAAGCGTTCCCCAGGGAAGCCTCTCGCGCCAGGCTCAGACCTCCTGACGCACCTAGGAAGGGTCGAGCCACTCAGGAAACAAGCTCAGACAGAATCGACAAAAGAATGGGGACAGAAGAATCCGGCGAATCCATTCTCCTGTCCGCATTCTTCTGTCGAATCCGGGTTCATGGGCTTTCACACGAGGCCTGACATGACATGGACTGCGGCAGCCTGCTGCCGCTTTCGGGAGGCCAGCATGCTGGCCGTCGAATGTTCCATGACGATGTTTCGCCAAGGCGCTCCCGCGTTGGTGCCAGCCGAAAGGCTCAGACATCCTGACCTCGATTTAAAACAGATGAGCCAGAAATAGGCAGGAGAATCGGGGCAAGAGAATGGCATTATTCTTTTGCCCCCATTCTTTTGCCTATTGAGATCACGTCCTTTTCAGACTGTCTTCCTGAAACAGAGAAACAGAGGCGCATCAGGATGTTGCGGTGGCCGTGAGACTCTGGCGGCAGCAGGCTGCCGCAGTCCAAGGTCGCCCAAACTGGCGTCACGAATAGGTCCGGCAGTGTCGGGGTAGAATTCACTCCAGCCCTGGCTTCTGCATCTCTTTGAGCACGCGGGCGTTGATGGGGGAATTGGGGTGGAGGCCTTCACCGCGCTTGTCGCGTTTTCCGTTCTTGGCACCGGGGGTGTGGAAGGTGGCGTTCCAGTTGATGGCGAAGGCGGGGAACTCCTTCTTCATGACTTCGGTGCGCTCCCAGTTCGCGAGCACGCGGGCCTTGGCGGCTTCGTCCTTGCCTTTGCTGGCTTCGAATTTCTGCATGGCGGCGCGGGTATCGACGATGAGTTTGGCGAACTCGAAGCCGCAACGCGTGAAGTGCAGGCGGCGGTGATACTTTTCATCGGCGGAGGCGAGTTTCGCGGTGGCGGAGTCGAGATGAGCCTGTGCTTGGGCAAACAGCTCGGGGGTGTATTTCTCCGGGACGTCGAAGGCGCGGTAGGTGCTGGGGTTTTCGACGACAAACTCCATGCGGGTGCGCTCCAGGAGTTCCCAGTAGGCTTTCATGTCAGCGGCAGCGGGGCCATAGGTGCGCTGGTAGTAGTCGTTCATGAGCGCGGCCACGTCGATGCGCGGATTCCATGCGAGATGGACGAGCGCGTAGTAGTGCGGCGCCTGGTTCGACCAGTGATACCAAAACATGTCGAAGTAGATGCCGATGCAGTGCGTGTCGGCGGCGAAGCGGAAGTCCTCGCCCGCTTGTGTCATCGCCACATCGGGCATGCCCCAGCTGAGGCCAGCGGGATTGCCGAGATTCGGCCGCCACATGATGTGCCTGGCTTTGGCGGCCCATGCGGCGTGCTGTTTCATCGGTGTCTCGCGCTCCTTGGGGCCACGCATGGCGAAATTGCTCACGCTGGCGATGATAACATTGTCATCCGGCACGGCAGCGATGGGCGCGGGGCGTGAGTAGCCGTAGGCGAGCAGTTGCACATAGAGTTCCTTGTCCGGAAAACGCTGCTTCAACATGCGGCCGAGCGTGTTGGCAAAGATGACCTGCCGGTCGCTCAGCGCGGGGCGGTCTTCGCCTTTATTCTTCCAGCGGAAGGGGAACTTTTCACCCTCGGGATGGTCCTTGGCCTGGCAGTCTTTGCACACGCAATGGCCGAAGCCGTAGCCGTCGTTCTCGCTGACGTTGAAGAGGCGCTTGGTGGGATCTTGGCGGAGATCTTCCTCCACCTCCTCGAGCCATTGCTGCCAGATTTGGGGGTTCGACTCGCACATCTTGGTGTTCTTCGTTTCTGGATTCGGACTGCGGGTGCCGTCCGGCTGCAGCGCGAAGAAGTCGGGATGGGTCTTCGAATATTTCTCCCACCAATCGCCAAAACCATGACCGCCTTCGAGTTCCATCGAGTCGAGCTGGAGGCGCTGAAACCGCGCCCACAGTTCGTCCGGTCCCTCGGTGTTGTCGCCGAGCGAGAGCTTCGTGAACAAGCCTGCCCGCGCTCGAATCTGCGGATAATACCGCACCTCGCATGGCGCGATGGCGATTCGCTCTTTTTTGATGACATCCTCCTCACCAGGCCAAAGCCAGCGCACGCCGAGCTGATTCTGGAGGAAGGTATAAACCGCGTTTGCCGTGCCATACTCCTGCTGCACACCGGTCGCGGTGGAGAGCCGCTTCTTGATCACCATGTGCGCCGGGTCCCAACGGTCACGTCCGGCGATGACGAGGTGCTTTTCATTCGCCACGATGAGCGTCTCCTCTGCATGTTTGAAATCGAAGTCGGTTTTCGGGAACAGCGACTTCACCACCGGCTGGACGCCGATCCAGATGGCACGCTCCGGCATCGGATTCGGCTCGCCATCCATGACTGCGGGCTTCACGCCGCTGATCTTCTCGATGTATTCCGCCAACGTCACCGCCGCATCGCGCGTGCGTGGAGGAGCGTCTTTAAAAACGACAATGGGGGCCGGAGCGATGCCTGCATCGGCGAGGACCAGATCAGCAGCGCGGGTGGAGATGGCCAGACTGGCAAGGATGATGGGGGCGAGGATCAATTTCATGGCTGGATCATTCCACCTCACGCTCCGCATGTGATAGCGCCATGCGCAGGTAGCGATGGCTGTGCAACGGGGCGAGCTCGGGTGTGAGCACTTTGGTTTTCAAGAAGGCTTCCACGGCAGTGAGGCGCTCGGCGAACGCGGTTGACTTCTTATCGTGGGCGACGTCCAAGAGCGAGGTGACGAGGCGGGCATACTTCACGGCATCGGCAGCCATCGCGATGCGGGCCTTCACGCCGGTGTCCTCGCCTTGGACAAGCTGCGCGGCTTTGAGGATGGCTTCGAGAGCCTGGATGGCTTCCTCGCTGTAGTAACGACGAAGACGGACCGCGTGGGGGCTGCGCGGGGCGAGTTCTGGATCGACGCGAACTTGGTCGCTGATCTTCGCCATTGTGTCGTGATACTTTATCATCACATCCACCGCGGGCCCGTAGGCTGCGCGGCAGTAGTCGGCAATGGTGGCGGCGACATCGAGATCGGGATTCCACAGGGCCTTGCACAGGACGTAATAGTCGAGACCGTAGGCGCTCCAATTACCGTGGCCGTTGTCGAAATCGAAGCCGATGGCCTTGTGCTCGACGCTGAACTTCACGGCCTTCGCGAGATGCGCGGCGTGGTTGCGCGGCATGCCGAGGTCAATGGCCGGGCCGAGGTCGTTCGGGCGGATGAAGAGCTTCGGCGCGATCTGCGACCACGCGTCGATCTCATCGAGATTCAGCCCGACGTAGCCGATGATGAGATTTGGCTCCAGCTTCTTCACCTTCACGGGCAGGCTGCGATAAGCCGAATACGCATAGGCTACGAGGCTGCGGTCCGGCATGTCTTTGCCGACTCGTGCGGCGACTTCGTTGAAGAAGGTGAATACGCGATCGCTGAGCGAGGGATACTCGGCAAAGGGCAGCTTCGTGGCGGGATCAATGAGCTGCGAGTCGTTGAGCAGCTTCGGCGCGTCGGCGGGATCGAGTACGCGACACGCGGCGCATATGCAGAACTTGTTCGGGCCGCCGTCATTCGGTGAAATGGAGGCGGTGAACAGCGCGGGATCGGCCTTGAACTCAGCGATCTTCACCCGCGCGATCTCATCCCACAGCGCCGCGTTCGATTTGCACAAGCGCTCGCGCACCGGCTTCTGCGTACGGGTGCCGTCGGGTTGCAGGGCGAACCAATCGGGATGCGCCGCGCCGTATTTCTCCCACCAACCGTGAAATGCGTGACCGCCATTCATCTCGATGCGCTGGCCCAACCTCATGCGGCGATACCACGGGCCGCTCATTGCCTCTCCCTGCGCGGCTTTCCAGGCATCCATGGGCACCCCCCACCTTTCCAGCACGGGCGCATAGGTATCCTCGCGCGAGACGGCGACGTTGCGCACCTTGCGTTTCTCGATGCGCGGCTGCTCGCGGCGGCTGAATTCCCCAATCGTGATCGTGGCGCGTTTTGGCACCACCTCGCCGTGCTCGCCTGGGAAGAGCCAGCGCACGCCAAGTTCGCGCTCGATGAAGTCATACACGGCAAACAGCGTGCCCTGGCAACTCATGCCACCCGGGCCGGAATCGCCGCCACTGATGTGCAAATCGGCTCCCCGCGTGGCGATGACGATCTCCTCCGGCTCCGGCGCGAGATCAGCGTTGGCCTTGCAATGGCCGATGTAGATGCGCGAGGCCGCCGCGACGCCCTTCTGCGTCTCGGTGGCGATCTGCGGCCTCACGCCGCTGATTTTGCCGATGTAGTCCGCCAGCTCCACCGCCGCGAGCGGCACGCTGACGCCGTTGCCGGTCAACTGCTCCGCCGGCTTCTGCACCTGCTTGTAAAGACCATCTGGGACGATGATGGCGGCCTGCGGCTTGCCTTCACGAACGAGCACGATGCCGGCGAGAACCGTGCTGACGTGAGCCAGTGTGAGGAAAAGGAGAAGGGTGAGCTTCATGTTTATTTCTGCTTGGAGCGATGGTTCGCCACCGCATCCGCGATGGCATCGACCATGCGTTTCTGAATGGCGGCGGCCTTTTGCATCGCGGCATCCACCTTCGCACGGGCAGCGGCTCTGTCTTTGTGCAGAGGCTGGAGTTTTGCCCAGAGCTGCTGGCCGGTGGCTTCGCCGCTCTCGAAGACCCAGTCACCGAGGCCGAGGTCGCGAAACATCTGGCCTTTGACGGTGTCCGCCGGATTTCGGACGTAAAAGGCGGGCGTACCTTGCGAGAGTGCCATGATGGGCGAGTGGCATTCCGCGCTGACGACGGCCACGGCGCGCGCATAGACCGAGCAGGCTTCGTCGGCGAACCAATACATGTCGCGCCAGATGACGTGCGGTTTCACATCGGCGGGCAGCGGGTCGAGAAGGTGTTCCTTGGCCACCGCGATCTCGTAGGTCATCTCGGGACATAGGATGACCTTCAGCCCGGTCTCGCGAACCCAGAGCGTAATGAGGTCGCGCAACGGCGCGTGGTCGCGGTCGGCGTGTTTGGCGTTGAGGGCGTCGATCTCGTAGTCGGCCTCGCCGCGCGGCAAGTTTCGCACCTGATAGTAGGGCGTGTAGCGCAGACGCGGCAGCACACAGATGAATTTCCCCTCCGCCACGCCGCTGCGCCGCAGCCAGTTCTTCGCGCGCGCTTCATCGTGCACGGCGATGCCAAAGGTGCCATCCAGGCCGAACTCCATCACGGGCGTGCGCAGCTTCTGGCCCTTCACGTATTGCAGCGAGAGGGTGTCGCGGGCGAAGAGGAAGGCCGCGCCGTCATAAATCTCGCGATGCTTGAACAAGCCGTCGAAATGATCCACTGGCAGTGCGGCGATGACCTTTTGCAGCTCATCCAGCGTATCGCCCTGCGGTCGGTCCTTCCGGTTTGACACGGGATCGAAGGCCGATCCAAAAAAGCCATACGGCCTGCCCGATTTCGCCCAGAGCTCGAACGTCTTCGCATGGCGTGCCGGAGTGATGAAGATGTCTGCGTCCTTCCACGCCGCCGCCAGCGCAGGAGTCGAGGCCGTGCCCGCCTCATCCACCTCGCCCTCGGCGATGCGCAGTTTCGGAAACGCCTTCATGAGCATCTCGCGTTCGCCATCATGAAGCTGCCACGGCCAGAGCGTCACGGTTGCGTCCGGCAGATGTTGATAGAGGAGCCGAATCGTGCCAGGCACCCGTCCGCTGTCGCCGATGTTCTCAAACTGCAACGCCTCGCGCAGGAGGATGTGTGGCGCATCGGCTTGGAGCGCGGCCAGTGGCACGAACAGGAGGGCGGTGAGAAGGGCGAGGGGTCTCATGGTTTGGGAAGTGTCCCCAGCCACTCCACGAGCGCCTTCGGCCACTGGGCTCCGGGGAAATTATGTTTCACGCGGGTGGGGATGAGATTGCCGACGCCGTGGCCGCCTTCTTCGTGGAGATCGAGGCGGGCGGGCACGCCGAGCTTCTTCAAGTCGGCGATGATGTTCGTGGCGATCTCGATGGGCTTGTCGGTGGTGGCGTGGACGAGAAAAACGGGCGGCGAGTTCGCTTTGAAGACAAACGGGTTCTCCGGTTTCCGCCAATGCCAGGTGCCGAGTCCCACCGCGAAGTCGGGACGGCTGCTGAGGCGCTCGATGGGATCGGTGGCCTGTGGATCGCCGAGATCAAAGTTCGCGGCGAGATTCATCGCGAGGTTCGCACCCGCGGAATAGCCCGCGACGCCGATTTTCGCCGGATCAAGGCCCCATTCAGCGGCGCGATGCC